>JBEBXO010000056.1:0-17703 GCA_040391585.1 Paenimyroides ummariense
CGTTACGTAACGATTCTGACATCAACGTTAATTTTGATTGATGATCACCTGTAACAGGAATACATGTTGGGTGAATTTGCGTGTAACATGGGTTAGCAAAGTAAGCACCACGTTTGTGAGCTTTCCAAGCTGCAGTTACATTGGATCCCATTGCGTTGGTAGATAAGAAGAATACGTTTCCGTAACCTCCTGTAGCGATAACAACTGCGTGTGCAGAGTGACGCTCAATTTCACCTGTAATTAAGTTACGAGCAATGATTCCACGTGCTTTTCCGTTAACAATCACCAAATCTAACATTTCGTGACGGTTGTACATTTTAATTTTTCCACGACCAATTTGACGGTTCATTGCAGAGTAAGCACCTAATAATAATTGCTGACCTGTTTGACCTTTAGCGTAGAATGTACGAGATACTTGCGTACCACCAAAAGAACGGTTATCTAACAAACCACCATACTCACGAGCCAATGGCACCCCTTGAGCCACACATTGGTCAATAATGTTTACAGAAACCTCAGCTAAACGGTGAACGTTTGCCTCACGTGCACGGTAGTCACCACCTTTAACAGTATCGTAGAATAAACGGTAAACAGAGTCACCATCACCTGAATAATTTTTTGCTGCATTGATACCACCTTGTGCTGCAATAGAGTGTGCGCGACGTGGAGAATCTTGGTAGCAAAATGCTTTTACGCTATAACCTAATTCTGCCAACGTTGCAGCAGCAGAACCACCTGCTAAACCAGTACCAACGATGATTACATCGATATTACGTTTGTTTGCAGGGTTTACTAATTTAATATGATCTTTATAATCAGTCCATTTCGATGAAATAGAACCTTGAGGTATTTTATTGTCTAATGCCATAATCAATCTACTATTTAATGATTATTTAGTGAAATAAATGTAAAGGGGAATTATTGCAAATAACGCAGGAACTGCAATAGCAAATAACTTACCTAAACCTTTAATTAATCCGTTATATTTAGGATTGTTAGCTCCTAAAGACTGAAATGCGCTTGCAAAACCATGCATTAAGTGAAACGCTAATACACACATTGAAAACACGTAGAAAATGGTAAAAATTAAACCATACTGTGGATCTCTAAAAAATTCAACGGTAATTTTGTACAAATCTTTGTAACCTTCGGCTACTTTAACATCTGTTCCTTTAGCATAGAATTCTTTGTTGTTACGAACATCTAATTCACCTTCTACTTTATCAAAATAAATCATTTGACCTTCTTGTTCAATTTGATAAACCATTCCGCCGTTAGTTGTATTAACACCTTGTGCTTTTAACTCCATTCCTGGCATTGGTTGCATTTTAACTTCTTGTTGCTGTAATGGCATTTCAGCGAAATGCATTTTAGCCCAAAAGTTCACCATGTGTGTTGCAATGAACACTAATAATAAAGTACCTAATACCGCCATATTTCTAGACTGCCAAGTACTGTTTGATGCTGCATTGTTTTTAACATATCCAATTGGACGCGCTTTTTTGTTCTGAATCGTTAACATGATTCCGTCTACCGCGTGAAATAAGATTGAAAAATACGTTAAGTACGATAAAATTTTTACTGCTGGATTAGAGGTCATGAAGTAAGCATATTGATTGAACTGTAAATCGGTTCCGAAAATCAACTGCAAGTTACCTGCCAAGTGACCTACTAAAAACACGCATAAAAATAACCCCGTAAGTGCCATCCAGTATTTTTTACCGATTGACGACTTTAATAGTGCAGATTTTGCCATAATTTAATGTTACTAGTTTTTCTTCTTAAAAAAATCACACAAAAATACAGCTAATTATAAAAACAAAAAAAATGTTAATTGGTTTATTTTGTTATTTATAATCAGTTTAAACAATTTGCATATTTAAGTATAAATCTCTCGTTCTTTTAAATTATTCGTAACTTTTAGGCATATCGGCATCTACAACAACCAGGTAATCTGCCTTTTTGTAATGTTCTTTCTCTAATTTTTTAACATCTAACTGTTCCACAACACTTATTGTTTGCACTTTTAAATTATCATTATATTTACCTATGTACCAAACAATTCCTTCGTGATAATCGCTATGAAACGATCCGTTTAAATGTAAAAAAACGCTGTTAGGCTGCATATTTTGAACTAAAAAATGTGCCATAGTAGCATCTTTAATCGCTTGCGATTTCGGAAAATTTTCGTTAGCATGATTGCTGTCTTTAAACATATCCATCATTTTAACGTAACAGCCCAAGTTTTTATCATAAGGATATGGCAACGGAGCAATCCATGATTTTTCTTCAACCGAAAGCGTATCTAAAGCCCCCACTCCTTTTTTATAAACCAAACTTGCATACCTGCGCGGAACATTGGTTGCTACATAATTAACAGCATTTTCTTTGGCAAAATTCAACAATGGTTTGTAATCGGTTTTATAATTTGGCCACAAACGCATTTGCTTTTCAAATTCTTTTTCGTCTAAATTTCCCGATAGATAATTTTGGAGAATTTCTGCCTGATCACGCTCAAACATTTCGGCACCTATGATTAGTTTCTTGGTTTTATTTTCATGAAGATTTTTCGCAACCTTTACTTGTAAAAAATGAGCTACAGCATTGTTATGCAATTCGCCAAATAAAACAACATCGGCTTTTTGAAGGTTTTTGCTCATTTTTTCAAATGACACTTCTTTTCCTTCCGAAGTAAATATTTTATAAGGTTGCACTTGGGCAGCAACAAACGATACAGTTAACAGGAATAAAATTGTAAGAAATTTCATAAAAACTTTTTGCTTTTTAAATGGATGAAATAGAATAAGTATGTAAATTTGATAAAATCAAAGTATTTAAAGTTCAAAACTATGAAATATCATCAAATAGATCGAAATCTTTTTATAAAAAACCGTAAAAAGTTTGTAGGTCAAATGGCTCCGCAAAGTTTAGCCGTATTTAATTCTAACGACATTTATCCGGTTTCTGCCGATTCTACTTTACCTTTTGCACAACATCGCGATATTTTTTATTTATCAGGTGTAGATCAAGAAGAATCTATCTTGGTTATTTTTCCTGATGCTTTTGAAGAAAAACACCGTGAAGTTTTGTTTTTGCGCGAAACCAACGAACATATTGCTATTTGGGAAGGCGAAAAACTAACCAAAGAACGCGCTTTCGAAGTATCGGGTATTAAAACCGTTTACTGGCTATCTGATTTCCCTACTATTTTTAGAAAACTGATGGTAGAAGCAGAAAATGTGTACATTAACAATAACGAACATTACCGTGCATCGGTTGAAACAGAAACCCGCGAAGATCGTTTCATTAAAAAATTAAAGAACGATTATCCGGTTCATCAATATTTGCGATCAAACCCTATTTTACAGCGTTTGCGTTCGGTAAAAGAACCACAGGAAATCGCATTGATTCAACAGGCTTGCGATATTACCGAGAAAGGTTTCCGCAGAATTTTAGGTTTTGTAAAACCTGGTGTTTGGGAATATGAAATTGAAGCAGAATTTGCACACGAATTTTTAAGAAATCGATCGAAAGGTTTTGCTTACACTCCAATTATTGCATCGGGTAACAATGCCAACGTTTTACATTATATTGAAAATAACCAACAATGTAAAGCAGGCGATTTAATTTTGTTTGATGTAGCAGCAGAATACGCTAATTACGCATCAGATTTATCAAGAACCATTCCTGTAAACGGCCGTTACACAGCGCGCCAACGCGAAGTTTACGATGCTGTTCTGCGTTGTAAAAAAGCGGCCGAAACTTTATTGGTTGCCGGAAACAATTGGTACGATTATCACAAGGAAATGGGCAAAATTTATACGTCTGAATTATTAGGTTTAGGGTTATTGGATAGAGCCGATGTACAAAACGAAAACCCTGATTGGCCGGCATATAAAAAATACATGATGCACGGCACGTCGCACCATATGGGACTTGACACCCACGATTATGGAATTTTAACTGATAATTTTGTTGAAGGAATGGTGTTTACAAACGAACCAGGTTTTTACATTCCTGAAGAAGGATTTGGCATTCGTTTAGAAGACGATTATGTGATTCAAAACCAAGGTTTGCCATTAAATTTAATGAAAAACATTCCGTTGGAAGCTACCGAAATTGAAGATTTAATGAACAGATAGTTTTAAACTGTAATCTGTAAACAAAACTCCGACAGCGTTCAGAACGCTGTCGGAGTTTTTGTTTAACTTAATTTTACTAGTTAAAAGTATAAAATCGTTTTAGTTTATCTGTTGATAAACTCCTTCATACGTTGTTGCTGTTTTTCTTTCCAAGCTGCATATTGTTCATCTGTTAAAACGTTTTTAATTTTCGCATCTAAAACACCCATACGTTCTTTCATTTTCTCACGCATTTCTCTCATTTCAGATTGTGAAGGCATTTCATCTTCAGAAAAACGTTCGCGGTTTGCAGGCGCGTTTCTTTTTTCAGCCTCAAAAATAGTTTTTAACTTATTTTGTTGTGCTTCTGAAAGATTTAATTCTTTAAAATCTTCTAACATACGATTTTCTCTTTTACCTCGCTCTTGCTTGTTTACCTCGCGATTGTCTGACTTACGATCTGCCTTACGGTTTTCTTGCGCATAAGTAGCCACCGAACAAACCGTTAAAGCAATTACTATTATTTTTTTCATGACTTTAATATTAAATTACAGAACAATACTACAACAATATTTCATTCATTATAATTATTTTAGGTAAACCAAATAGTTCTATCGGAGTACGTCACATCTCAAAAAAAAATCCCGACATCTAATCTTATTAGCATCGGGATTTCAGGTTATGTAAAAAATAGAACGATTATGACCAACGTTTGTCTCCATTCGCTTGGTATTGGTATGCATAAATTCTTGTCCATTTATCGTATTGAGAACGACTCATTAAACTTTGAATTTTGCGATCGTATTCACGATCTAACATACGAAGCTTTTGTTCTGCATTTCGGTATTTTTTCAAGATTGCACGTTCTTCGTTTTCTTTGTCTTTTAACAAATCTACCAACTGGCGTTCTTGACGGTTTGTTAGATCTAAACGAGAGAAACTGTATTTACCTGCTTGATATTGGTAATTGTTTTTACCGTAACGATCTGTTTGTTGTGAACGACTTTCTGTACGATAATCTTGTTGTTTTACTAACTGTCTTTGCTGTGCAAATGCTCCTACTGAAAGAGCTACCATTGCTATTGTAAATAATTTTTTCATGATGTTTAATTTTTAAATGTTTTAAACTTTGTTGTTTGATTAGGTATTTTCAATTGCTGTGCCAAACATCAAAAAAAACATCTATTTACAAAAAAACAGGGTAAACCACCCAAATTTATCGGTAAACAAAAAAAGCACCGACTAAAATCGATGCTTTCATTAAAATATTCTTGTTATTATTAATACGCTCTTGCGTCTTTTCCTTCAACAAAATTCATAAACGCGCGGTTTACTACTCGGTTACCTCCTGCTGTTGGATAGTTCCCTGTAAAATACCAGTCGCCCAAATTATCAGGACATGAAATATGTAGGTTTTCAACTGTTTGAAACATGATCTTTAAATCGGCTTTTACCGATTCTGGATGTAACATTTCAGAAATTTTATCAGAAATCTGTTCATCGGTAAACGGAGCATAAATTTCTTTTACGTAGTTTACCACTTCTGCATCGGGTAAATTTTCTTGTGCTTTACATTTTGTATATACTGCATCAATTAAATGGTATTGATTGGTATCTTTCAATAATTCTAAAGTAGCGTTAAATGCAATTAAAGTTTCCATTTTTGCCATATCGATACCATAACAGTCCGGGTAACGAATTTGCGGAGCCGAAGAAACTACAATAATCTTTTTAGGATTTAATCGATCTAACATTTTAACAATCGATTTTTTCAAAGTAGTTCCACGAACAATACTATCGTCAATAACAACTAAAGTATCGGTAGGTTTTACCACTCCATACGTTACATCGTACACATGCTCTACCATATCGTCGCGGTTGCTGTCGTCGGTTATAAACGTACGAAGTTTTGCGTCTTTAATGGTAATTTTTTCCGATCGAATGGTTTTAGAAAGAATTTCCTGTAATTTTTCTGGTGTCAACTGATCTTTTAAAGCAAGAATACGCTCTTGTTTTTGTTGATTTAAAATATCTTGTGCTCCTTCAACCATACCAAAATACGAAACTTCGGCTGTATTAGGAATATAAGAGAAAACGGTATTTTCTAAATCGCCTTTTAATTCATCTAAAATTAAAGGCATCATGGTTCTTCCTAATTGCTTGCGTTCTTGATAAATTCCTGCATCATTTCCGCGAGAAAAATAAATACGTTCAAACGAACAGGCTTTTCGTTCTAAAGGATCTAAAATTTGTTCAAAAGAAACAGTTCCGTCTTTTTTAATAATAATGGCTTTACCTGGATCTAATTCTTTAATATCGTTAAAAGGAACGTTAAAAGCTGTTTGAATAACCGGGCGTTCTGAAGATACTACAACAATTTCTTCGTCTTCATAATAAAAAGCCGGACGAATACCTGCCGGATCGCGCAATACAAAAGCATCGCCATGCCCCAACATACCAGCCATAGCAAAACCACCGTCCCAGTTTTTAGATGCTCTGCGTAAAATACGTGCAATATCTAAACGCTCGCCAATTGCCGGTGAAGCTTCTTTTTTAGATAAACCTTCTTTATCGCGTAATTCAAAATAAAGGTTTTCAACTTCATCATCTAAAAAATGCCCGATTTTTTCCATTACCGTAACGGTATCTGCCATTTCTTTTGGATGCTGCCCCAAACGAACCAAATCTTGAAATAATTCTTTAACATTTGTCAGGTTAAAGTTTCCTGCAACAATTAGGTTACGGTGCATCCAGTTGTTCTGACGTAAAAACGGGTGTACACTTTCAATATTATTTTTTCCAAAAGTACCGTAACGCACGTGTCCTAAAAACACTTCACCCAAATACGGAACATTCTTTTTAAGAGCGTCCATATCGGTTGCGTATTCTGGATTATCGGTTAAATCTTGGTTAATACGTCCGTTTATTTGTGCAAAAATATCTTGAATTGGCGATGTTTTATTAGAACGTACACGGCTAATGTATCGCTCGCCTGGTTCCATATCCAACTTAATGCTAGCCAAACCAGCTCCGTCTTGTCCGCGGTTATGCTGTTTTTCTAGCAACAAATACATTTTTTGAATGGCATAGAAACTAGATCCATACTTTTCTTTGTAAAAAGACAAAGGTTTTTTTAATCTTAAAAGTGCAATACCACATTCGTGTTTTATAGCGTCGCTCATTGTTATGTTGATGTGTTGTTGTTAAACCAAAAAAAGCCCCATGATGAGGCTTTCAAATTTTTATTATTGTGCAAGTTCAATATCGAACTGTGTAAGCATTTTAAATTGTTGTAAACGTGCGTTTACTTCTGTTTCATTTAAATTTTCCATTCGTTCGGTACCAAATTTCTCTACGCAGAACGATGCCAGATTTGATCCGTGGATAATGGCATTTTTCATGTTGTGAAACGAAATGTTTTCTTGTTGTGCAAGGTATCCAGAAAAACCTCCTGCAAAAGTATCGCCCGCCCCCGTAGGATCGAACACTTCTTTTAATGGCAGTGCCGGCGCAAAAAACACTTGTTCGTTATTAAACAACAAGGCTCCGTGTTCGCCTTTTTTAATCACAACATATTTTGGTCCCATGGTATGAATAACTTCGGCTGCTTTTACTAATGAATATTCACCAGAAAGTTGACGTGCTTCTTCATCGTTAATTGTAATAACATCTACACGTTTTAAAACTTGTTTCAATTCTTCTAAAGCACAATCCATCCAAAAATTCATGGTGTCTAAAACCACTAATTTAGGTTTTGCTGTTAACTG
Organism: Paenimyroides ummariense; assembly: GCA_040391585.1. Classification (GTDB taxonomy): domain Bacteria; phylum Bacteroidota; class Bacteroidia; order Flavobacteriales; family Flavobacteriaceae; genus Flavobacterium; species Flavobacterium ummariense_A. Next base: position 7,889 of record JBEBXO010000056.1, read on the forward strand.
ATCTAACACACTGATTTGAATATTAGGATGTAAGTTACCTAACATAATTACTTCGGCATCTTTAAAATTCTGCGGTACAATAGGATTAAAATCTGCCAATACGTTTAATTGAGTATCCAATGTATCGCGCGAGTTTAAATCGTTATGATATAAACCGCTCCAGAAAAATGTTTTACCATCTTTTACTACTTCAATACCCGAAATATCAATGTTTCTACTTGATAATAAATCTAAATACTCTTGAGAGAAATCGTTTCCAACTACAGAAACAATTGCCGATTTTACATTAAAATGCGATGCCGATAAACCTATATAAGTAGCGGCTCCACCTAAAATTTTATCGGTTTTACCAAAAGGAGTTTCAATGGCATCATAGGCAACCGTTCCTACAATCAATAATTTGTTCATATAGTTGTATATAAATGAAGATGCAAAGATAATACGAAACCAAATAATACGCAAACACGTTTGTTATTCATTAACATAGATTAAGTTTCGTTTTCTTCGTACCACTCGTCTATTAATAGTTTGCTCTGTTTTGATGCCTCAACCGCCAACACATCGCAACGTTCGTTCATAGCATGGTTATTGTGACCTTTAATCCATTGAAATTTCACTTGATGTTTCCTATATACTTTTAAAAAGCGTTGCCATAAATCGGGATTTTTTTTACCTGAAAATCCTTTTTTTTCCCAACCAAAAACCCAGCCTTTAGAAACAGAATCTACCACATATTTAGAATCAGAAACTACCAAAACCGTTAAATTGTCTTTTGTTAAAGCTTCTAACCCAACAATCACTGCCAATAATTCCATACGATTATTAGTCGTTTTTTTATAACCTTGTGACAATTCTTTATAATGTTGGGTATTGTTTAAATGCAAAATTACACCGTAACCACCCGGACCTGGATTTCCGCGTGATGAACCATCGGTATATAAAAGAATTTCGGGTTGCATTATTTATTGTTATCTAGAAGTTGTTCAATCACTTTTGGAAAATGTTCATATTCTAACTGATGAACTTTTTGAGCAACATGCTCTGGTGTATCATTTTCAGTTACTGAAGTTTTTGCTTGAAAAATTACTGCGCCTTCATCGTAATGTTCGCTAACATAATGTATGGTTATACCGGTTTCAGTTTCTTTATTAGCTACAACGGCATTGTGTACAAAATTACCATACATACCTTTTCCACCAAATTTTGGCAACAATGCCGGGTGAATATTTACTATTTTGTTTGGATACAACGCTACAATTTCGGCAGGAAACAACAATAAATATCCAGCTAAAACAATTAAATCGGGATTTAGTTCTTTTATTCTTTCGTATAAAACGCCTTCATCATTCTGTTTTTTAGTAATAACTTCGGCAGAAACGTTTAAATTTTTAGCGCGTTCTAAAACAAAAGCATCTTTTTTATTGGTAATGATATGAAAATTATGCTCAATTTTTTTATCTCTAAAATATTTAATAATATTTTCTGCATTACTTCCCGATCCAGAAGCTAATAAAACAATGTTTTTCATACAATTACGATACTTTTATTGGATATTAAAGATTAAATAATTAATTTAACCAGCACAAAAATCGAAAAAAATATCCATTTAAAAATTATTTTTTTAACTTCGCAGTTACAAAAACAATTAAAAGTGTGGTTTTAAATTAAAGTTTTATATTTTTGCCACAACAATTAAACTTAAAAAATAGAAAAGGTTATGTCAGACATTGCATCAAGAGTAAAAGCAATTATCGTTGACAAATTAGGAGTTGACGAAAACGAAGTTGTAACAGAAGCAAGCTTCACAAATGATTTAGGAGCTGATTCATTAGACACTGTTGAGCTAATCATGGAGTTTGAAAAAGAATTTGATATTCAAATTCCAGACGATCAAGCTGAAAACATTGCTACTGTTGGTCAAGCTATCTCTTACATCGAAGAGGCTAAAAAATAATAACTAATAAGCCTGTGCAGTAAATTATTATTGCACAGGTGTTATTATTTTCCTTTTTCAAAGTTTAAGATTAAAATTTTAGATCTAAATCTGTAAAATTATAGCAACCCAATGTTTCGCTTTTTTTGAAACTTGGGTTTTTATTATTTTAATTAAAATATAGTTATATGAATTTAAAGCGAGTTGTTGTTACTGGTTTAGGTGCCCTAACTCCTATTGGAAATAACGTTGCTGAATTTTGGAACGGACTTATGAACGGAGTAAGCGGCGCAGCGCCAATTACCTATTTTGACGCTTCTAACTTTAAAACGCAGTTTGCTTGTGAAGTTAAAAATTTCAATGTTGAAGATTTTATCGACAGAAAAGAAGCAAGAAAAATGGATCGCTACACCCAATATGCTATGGTTACTGCAACCGAAGCAATGGAAGATGCGAATTTTGATTTCGAAAAATTAAATGCAGATCGCGCTGGTGTTATTTGGGGATCTGGTATTGGTGGTTTACAAACTTTCCAAGACGAAGTAACTAACTTTAACCAAGGAAACGGTACACCAAAATTCAATCCGTTCTTTATCCCGAAAATGATTGCCGATATTGCCGGTGGATTAATTTCTATGAAATACAATCTGCGCGGACCAAACTTTACAACGGTTTCTGCTTGTGCTTCTTCTACCAATGCCATTATCGATGCCTTTAACTATATTCGTTTAGGTATGGCAGATGTTATTGTTACAGGCGGATCTGAAGCAGCTGTTACCATTGCCGGAATTGGCGGTTTTAACGCTATGCACGCTTTATCTACCAGAAACGACGATCCTAAAACAGCATCAAGACCAACAGACAAAGACCGTGACGGATTTGTTTTAGGCGAAGGTGCAGGTGCTTTAGTGTTAGAAGAATACGAACACGCTGTTGCACGTGGTGCCAAAATCTACTGCGAAATTGGCGGTGGCGGTATGTCGGCAGATGCACACCATATTACAGCGCCACACCCAGAAGGTTTAGGTGCTAAAAACGTAATGCTAAATTGTTTACGTGATGCAGGTTTAAAACCAACCGATGTAGATGGTGTTAATATGCACGGAACATCAACACCTCTTGGCGATATTGCTGAATCTAAAGCAATTTTAGAAGTTTTTGGCGAACATGCTTATACAATGAATTTAAATTCAACAAAATCTATGACTGGTCATTTATTAGGTGCAACCGGTGCAGTTGAAGCTATTTCTTGTATTTTAGCCATTCAGCACGGTATGGTTCCGCCAACAATTAACCATTTTACCGATGATGAAAATATCGATCCAAAACTAAACTTTACTTTTAACGAACCACAAAAACGTGATGTAAAAGTATTAATGAGTAACACTTTTGGTTTTGGTGGTCATAATGCATGTGTTTTGGTAAAGAAACTAGAGAACTAATTAAGCATGAATTGGCTTAAAAAAATACTGACAAAACAATCCCCTATCAAAAATAGTGGGATTTTTTGTTCAGAAATCATCAAGATTATCGGATACAAGCCAAAAAACATACTTCTTTTCGAAACCGCCTTTACACACCGATCTCTAAACAAAATAGGTATTGCCGGCGAACCTTTAAACTACGAGCGTTTAGAATTTCTAGGCGATGCTATTTTAGGCTCGGTAATTGCTGCTTTTCTATACAAAAACGCTCCAAAAGGCGACGAAGGTTACCTTACCCAAATGCGCTCTAAAATTGTAAACAGATCGTACTTAAACAGCATAGGCAAAAAACTACAATTAATAGATCTTATACGCACAAAAGCCAACATTAACAACTTTGGCGACAACATAAACGGTAATTTACTAGAAGCCTTAATAGGCGCTATTTATGTAGATGTAGGATTTACAGCCTGTGAAAATTTTATTTACAGTAATATTTTAATCGATTTTAAAGATCTGGAACAACTAGAAAACAAAATATCAAGCTACAAAAGTCTGTTTATTGAATATTGCCAAAAAAACAAATGCACTTTTAAGTTTGAAAACTGTGACGACAACGGAAAAGATCACATAAAACATTTTTGTATAAAACTACATTTTAACGATATTGTTATTGCCCGCGCCCGTGCTACAAGCAAGAAAAAAGCCGAAGAAAAAGCAGCACAACGCGCTTATTTTGCATTGCAAAATAAAATCCAAAAGCATTAAATAAACATTAAATATTGGTTTTTAGCGCACAATGGCATTTAAATTTTGTATTTTTGTTAAAGAATGACGCCACAGAAGAAAAATACAACGGAAATTTTTTACAAGCTTGATGATATTGACGACGATGAGGACAATCATATTCTTATCGCCGTAAAATCAAACATGCCCGATTATAAAATGGCGTATTCATTAAACAAAAATCTGGCGGTTAAGTTTAAAAAGGTATTGCCCGAAATATCGTTAACAGAAAATGCTACTGCCTTTTTTAGAAGCTTTATTTATCGTGACCATAAAAATCATTTGATCTGGCATTTGTTTGAAAACAAATCAAATTACACAGAAAACGATACCACACCAAGCTATTCTTTGTTTGAAGACAATGAAGAACAATTTGAAGCGACACATTATCTGATACCCGAATGGAAAAATATCGACTTTTTTATAATGATTGAAAACGCCGATTTTTTATTTGACACCGAAGAATTGCTGGAAAAGCTTCAAAACATAAAGAACATATCTACCCAATTTATTGTTGATATGGATTCTTTAAATATAAAATCACAAAAGAATTTAATTTTTTAATATGTTACCAAGAAAAAAAACAAAAATAGTTGCGACTTTAGGTCCGGCTTGCAGCACCAAAGAGATAATTAAACAAATGATTGAATCTGGTGTAAATGTTTTTAGAATTAACTTTTCGCATGCAGATTATTTTGACATTGAAGACAAAGTAAAAATCATTCGCGAATTAAACGATGAATTTAACTATAATACTTCTATATTAGCCGATTTACAAGGTCCTAAATTACGCGTAGGTGTAATGAAAGACGAAGTTGTTCTTAAAAAAGGCGATATTATTACTTTTTCTACCAAAGAAGAATTTTTAGGAACAGCCGAAAAAGTGTACATGACTTACAAAAATTTTCCTAAAGATGTAAATCCTGCAGAAAGCATATTGTTAGACGACGGTAAACTTATTTTCACTGTTTTAGATACAGATGGCGAACATGAGGTTAAAGCAGTAGTGGTACAAGGAGGTCCGTTGCGATCTAAAAAAGGGGTAAACCTACCAAACACAAAAGTATCGTTACCGGCGTTAACCGAAAAAGACATTAAAGACGCGCTTTTTGCCATTAAATTAAGTGTAGACTGGATTGCTTTGTCTTTTGTAAGAACCGAAGATGATTTAGAAGATTTACGTTTGTTGATTGAAGAACACAGCGACCATAAAATTCCTATTATTGCAAAAATAGAAAAACCAGAAGCGGTAGCAAACATCAATAAAATTGTATCACATTGTGATGGTTTAATGGTTGCCCGTGGCGATTTGGGTGTAGAAATTCCTGCACAAGAAGTTCCGTTAATTCAAAAACAATTGGTTCATAAAGCCAAATACGCGCGTATTCCGGTTATTATTGCCACACAAATGATGGAAACCATGATTACCAGCCTTACACCTACCCGTGCAGAAGTGAACGACGTAGCTAACTCTGTAATGGATGGTGCCGATGCGGTAATGCTTTCAGGAGAAACATCGGTTGGAAACTATCCGGTTCAAGTAATCGAAAAAATGACACAGATTATTAACAGCGTTGAAAATTCGGAACTGATTAAACTACCTGTTAACGACCCAAAAATTAAAACAAAACGTTTTATAACCAAATCTATTTGTTACCACGCAGCCATTATGGCGAATGATATTGAGGCAAAGGTTATTAATACGCTGACCAATTCGGGTTATACCGCGTTTCAGATTTCGGCTTGGAGACCAAATGCACATATTTTGGCATATACATCGAACAAGAATATGCTTACACAGTTAAGTTTACTATGGGGAGTTACGGCGTTTTGGTACGACAAATACGAAAGTACCGATGTAACTATTGAAGATATTAATGAAATTGCCAAAGAAAACAATTATGTGCAAACTGGCGATTACACTATTAATTTAGCTTCGATGCCGTTAAATGAAAAAGGAATGGTAAATACTATTCGCGTTTCTGAAATTGAGTAACCACCTTACTATTTAAAGAAGGATGTTGAAATAAAAACAAAACAGCTTAAAAAAATTAATTACAACATAAAGGCCATTCTTAACCGAGAATGGCTTTCTTATATGCAAAAGGGATTGCAGTGAAAATCCTTTTTGTGAGGAACGAGCAAAAAGATTGTAACGTAAAGCCCGATCCGCCTCGGCGGATTGCCCAAAATAACAAACATAAAAAAACCCCGAATAAATCGAGGTTTTCTTGTATAAAAGAATAAATTATTTTTTCTTTCCTTTTGCTCCTTTTTCTGCTTTTGCAGCTTCTTGAGCAGCTTTCATTGCAGCACGAGAAATACGTACTTGTGCAATTACTGTATTGTCTGGTTGCAACAATTTAAAGTTGTTAGTTGGCAATTTAGTAATGTACAATTTGTTACCCATTTCTAATTCTGTGATATCTGCTTCAACAAAATCAGGTAAGTTAGCTGGTAAAGCACGTACTTTTAATTTACGTTGGTTTAAACGTAAAACACCACCTGCCATAACACCTTTAGAATTACCTACAACTTTTACAGGAACTTCCATAGTGATTTCTTTATCAGCATGTAACTGATAAAAATCGATGTGTAAAATTTTGTCTGATACTGGATCAAATTGAATGTCTTGTAAAATAGCGTCAACTTTTTTACCGCCTAAATCAATAGCAACAGTGTGTACGTTTGGAGTATACACTAAGCTTTTGAATGCTTTTTCTTCAGCTGTAAAATGTACTGGTTGTTCTCCTCCGTAAACTACGCAAGGAACCAATCCAGCATTACGTGCAGCTTTAGTAGCTACTTTACCCACGCTTTCTCTTTCTTGTCCTTTAATTGAAATTGATTTCATTTTAAATATATAAAAATTAATAAAAAATTACATGATAAACTTATCGCTGATCGATGTGTTATTTTGAACCATGTGCATTACATCTGCAAACAATTCTGCACAGCTTAACACACGAATTTTGCTGCTTTCTTTTTTCAACGGAATAGAATCGGTTACGATTAATTCTGTTAACGCAGAGTTTTCTATTTTTTCATAAGCTCCGCCCGATAATATGGCATGTGTACAAATAGCACGTACGCTTAAAGCACCACGTTCCATCATAACATCGGCTGCTTTGGCTAATGTTCCACCTGTATCAATCATGTCATCAACCAAAATCACATTTCTACCTTGAACATCACCAATAAGTTCCATGGTATCGATAACATTTGCCTTTTTACGCTGTTTGTAACACACTACTACTTCAGAATGCAGGTATTTAGCATACGCATACGCACGTTTTGAACCCCCCATATCTGGTGACGCAATGGTTAAATTTTCTAATCCTAAAGATTCAACATATGGCAAGAAAATAGTCGATGCATATAAATGATCAACTGGTTTCTCAAAGAACCCTTGAATTTGATCCGCATGTAAATCCATAGTCATTACACGGGTTGCACCAGCGGTTTCTAACATTTTTGCTACTAATTTAGCTCCTATTGGCACACGCGGCTTGTCTTTACGATCTTGACGTGCCCAACCAAAATAAGGAATTACAGCTGTAATGTGACGAGCAGATGCACGTTTGGCAGCATCGCACATTAATAACAATTCCATTAAATTATCGGCACTTGGAAAAGTAGAACAAACCAAAAACACGCGTAAACCACGTATAGACTCTTCAAACGATGGTTGAAATTCACCGTCACTGTAATGTGAAAATGTTACACGCCCAAGTTCTGTACCATAATGTTTTGCAATTTTCTCTGCTAATACGGTACTTTGCGAACATGCAAAAACTTTTGCTTCAGGTTCAAAGTAACTCATTGTTGTTTAATTTAGTAGTTATTATTGTTTGTTGTATTGTGGGTGCAAATTTAGAAATAAATTTAATGCTTACCTCATTTTTTTTCAATTTTTATTTGTTTTAAATAATTTTGTGTTTACATTTGCATCACAATTTCAAGCAAACAGCCTGAGTGGCGGAATTGGTAGACGCGCACGACTCAAACTCGTGTTCTTCGGAGTGTGGGTTCGATTCCCACCTCAGGTACAAAAATCCTAACTTTTCAGTTAGGATTTTTCGTTTTATTTAAATCAGCAATTTTGTTTACCTTCATAAATAACACTTTAAAACTTAACACTGCATCGTAGAAATATCAAAAGTTTTTGCTTATTTTTATAGAATCTAAAACGTATCATTATGAAAAAAGACCAATTAAAGAAAAAACTAAAAGAACAAAATAAGCAGTTAAAAAAGCAAAAATCTATTATTAAATCGTACAAAAAACTATTGGGTGAGTATGAGGATATTTCAAAAAAAATGAAAAAGAACATTAAAAAGTTCGAATCATTATTAGAAGATATCGAAGTAGAAGAAGAATTAACAGAAGAAGAAATTGATCAGATCATGAGTCAGTTTACCGATGAATTAGAAGACGATACGGAAACAAACAATGATTAATACAATAAAGCCCTCGTTAAAGAGGGTTTTTTTCTTTAAAATCATATCTGTTCTTAAAAAATGCAAAACAAACAAGGAATTACCGTTAACGAAGCTATAAAGAAATTAGAATATTATTGTTCTTACCAAGACCGTTGTTACAAAGAAGTAGTTGCTAAATTAAAATCGCTAGGAATGTTTCAAACCGCAATAGACCATATTTTAGATCACCTGGCTGCAAACAATTATTTAGACGAACAGCGTTTCGCTAAAAACTTTGCACGCGGAAAACATAAATTTAAATACTGGGGAAAACGGCGTATTGAACAAGAACTGAAATTTAGAGACATTTCTGCATACAACATTAAAATAGCCTTAAAAGAAATAGAAACTGATTATTTAAGCAATTTTTACACATTAGCCGAGAGGAAATGGCACGGAACCACCGAAACGTCATTAGAAAAGAAAAAACGCAAATTTACCGACTATTTAATACGCAAAGGCTATGAAACTAACTTAATCTTTAATTTCCTAAACGACTTATCATAATTTTTACTTTCTTTACTCTACATTATTTTTAGGGCAATCCCTTTCGCTTACGCTACAGGTCGGGCTTTCGCGAGTCGCTTTTGTTGCGTGCTTAACTAAACCTTACAGTTAATATACATTGTCAAGTTCTAAATAAATTTAAGTACATAAAACACAACAAAGAGCTCCAACAAACGCTCAATCCCTATTGCGGTTTAGACCTGCAAGGTTTTAAAAACCTTGTAGGTTTTGAAAAATAAAAATCTGTGAACATCTGTTTTATTTGCGGTGAAAACGTTTAAGGTTTAAGGTTTAAAGTTGGACGTTGGGTTGTTTGGTTACATGAAGAGGATATTTATTTAAAATCCGTAAATATCGGGGGTAATCGTGGTAAAATTAATTGTTTAAGGTTTAAAGTTTAACGTTCGATGTTGGGAGTTTTTTGACCAGATTAAAAAATCCGTGAACGTCCATATAATCTGTGGAGAAAATGTTTAAAGTTTAAGGTTTAAAGTTCGATGCTACTCGTTGTTTGTTCAGGTTAAAAAAATCCGTGAACATCTGTGTAATCAGTGGTCTATTAAAAACTATCTATAACAAAAAAGGCGGCGAACCGATCCGCCGGGGCGGAGAACTGCGCCGCTCGTATGAAAAAAGAAAGCCTGTCTTTTTCAAGACAGGCTTCACTAAAAAAAGGCGGCGACA
>JBEBXO010000057.1:0-17398 GCA_040391585.1 Paenimyroides ummariense
ATTAGGTGATCACTTTCGCCAGAATCAGGTGGTCAACTTGACCAGATTCTCCAATTTGGTGCTTGTTATACATGTTTGCGACTAAAATAGTACATTTATAAAAACTAATTTAAGTAAACAGCTATAGTAAACTCAAACCTGATAGTATGCTGAACCTAATTACGACCGAAGAACTGCGTAAGGCAGATGTCTATACATGCGAACATTGCGACCTTTTACCTATTGACCTTATGGAACAGGCCGCAACTGCATTTACAGAACTTTTCGTGAGCCATATTTCTGCAACGCGGCATATCACCGTACTTTCAGGAACAGGAAACAACGGTGGTGACGGATTGGCCATTGCACGTTTATTGCGGATGAAAGGCTACCGGAACATTCATGTTATTATTCTAAATGTCTTTACAAGAGAATCAGAAGAGTTCAAAATAAACAAAGAAAGACTTGCTGTTTTAAAAATACCCTTTGAAACTGTAGATACTTTGGAACAACTGCCCAAGCATTTTGATGTTGTGGTTGACGCCGTTTTAGGATCTGGTTTTAACAGAGACTTAAGTGTCTTTTTAAAAAAAAGCTTCACACATATCAATAAAAAATCGAATTATATTGTTTCTGTCGATATCCCTTCGGGCTGTACTGCAACACAATTTACCTTTGAAAATTACCACGGAATAAGGGCAGATTTGACCATTTGTTTTCAAAGACCCAGACTCTTATTCACTCTACCAGAATCGGAAGCCGTTACCAAATCATTTCAATTTATTCCTATCGGCCTTGATGAAGAGTACCTCGCATCGATACCAACAGACTATTATTGGATAAATCAAGAAGCGGTAAAAAAACTGTTACACCTACGAAAAGCATTCACACACAAAGGCACTTACGGTCATACCCTTGTTATTTCTGGAAATGAACAAACCAAAGGCGCTAGCCTGCTTACGGCAAAAGCAGCCTTGTTTTCGGGTGTAGGACTGGTAACATTGCTTACCGAGGCTGTTTATTTTCCTTACGTAAATATTTATCAGCCCGAATTGATGACCGCCAACAGAGAAGATTTAAAAAATTTGAATTATTCAAAATACCAATCAATTGCCATAGGTCCGGGAATGGGTTTTGAGACCGACCAACGCGAACAGCTTTTATTTTTACTACAGCAAAAACGGCCGATGGTATTAGATGCTGATGCATTAAACCTACTTACAACCAACTTGCTGAAACAGTATCTTTCACATAACGCAGTACTCACACCGCACGTAAAGGAATTTGACCGTTTGTTTGGCATCCATACAAACTGGTACAGCCGTATACAAACCGCCAGAAAACAAGCAAAAGAACTACGGTGCACCATTGTGCTTAAAAACCAATATAGCTACATTATAAACGAAGAAGGCAGGGTACACATTAATTCAACTGGTAATCCGGCAATGGCACAAGGAGGTATGGGAGATGTACTAACCGGATGTATCAGCGGATTTTTAGCCAGAGGATACTCTGCATTTGAAGCTGCAGTTATAGGTTGCTATGTACACGGAAAAGCAGGTGACGAGCTTGCAAAACACTACGAGGTGACAACGGCATCTGCAGTTGCATCGCAAATACCGTTAACGGTACGCCAACTATTAATGGACCGTACAGCCGACTAGCGGCTTTAAACCTTACCGTATTTTAATCATTTGTAGAATGTTAGCTATTTAAGTTCCTTGTGCTTGCCAACATCCTGCAATACCGATTCATTATTGCTTTGCACTTCTTTTTCTTCTACATACACAGCATGATCAGACGGTTTGATATTTTCGCCTTTGATTGCAGCGTATACCTTGGTGAAAGAAGCGCTTACATATAGGATTACAGCAGAATAATATACCCAGATTAAGATGATGATCAGCGAACCCGCTGCGCCATAAGGCGATCCTACATCTGCCTTATCAATATAAATCCCGATGGCATATCTGCCAAGCATAAACAAGGCCGCCGTAAACAATGCGCCTGCTCTTACATCGCGCCATTTAATTTTAGCGTCGGGCAATACCTTATATATAACTCCAAATAAAAGAGCTAGAATAAGGAAATTTACCAAAGCAGTAATTACAGTTAAAAGAATAACCGAAAAATGGGGTAACCACCCTTTTAGCAGATAATCGAAAGCAGAAACTGAACCGTTTACAATTAATGCAACAATGAGTAAGAAGCTAAGACCTATGATGATGGATCCCGACAACAGCCGGTCTTTGAGCAATTTAAGCCAGCCTTTTTCGGGTTTTGCCTTTACGCTCCATATTTTATTCACAGAATCCTGAATATCACCAAAAACGGTAGTGGCACCAATAAGCAAACTAACGACACCTATAATCAAGGATAAAGTGGTACTTCCCGAAAGTTCCATATTTTTGATAATCTGTTGAATCTGTGCCGCTGCTTCGTTCCCAACCAGTCCGTTTAATTCTGCAAAAACACTACCTTCAGCAGCTTCCCGACCGAAAAAAGCACCTGCCAACGAAATTACTAATAACAGCAGTGGTGCCATAGAAAACAAGGTATAATATGCTAGAGATGCACTTAACTTTAAGCCCCTATTATCCATAAACGTGCTGACCGTTTCTTTTATAATAGAGAATGCTGTTTTAAAAGAAGTCTTTTTTTTCATGTTACTATCATTTAATATTAATGAAACAGCAAATAATAATCCAAGAGTAAGCGTGCCTACTGGTCATTTTAAAAAAAAACTTACAAAAGTGCACACCAGCATAAATACTGTTCTAAAGTAAAGATTAAAAAAACAAGATTATTTTAAACAAAGTCCCACTGCGACAAAATTCTTTTTATATATGTGAAAATTTTCACAAAATGTAGAACTTTTAACCGATTGAAAGCAGTAAAGATTACCAAACTTTCTATTAAACTGCAGCCGACAATACGAGTCATGAAAAAATTGCAAAATGTTATTAAGGCATAATAGTTGTACCTAATACATAAGTTTTGAATAACGGAAAATTACACACTCATTGCTTTGGTCGGTCTATGAGTGTGTTTGTTTATTATAAAAGCTCCGAGTAAAAGGTTTAAAAATACTTCGCATTGAAACCTTGGAGAAGAGAAGTTTTTTTAAGAACAGTTGTCTTGGATGCAGACCGTTGTTTACTTGCTGTAATCACCTATTAAAGCAGAACAGCTTAAAAGTAGTAAAAACTTCTGTCTTAAGAAAGAATGGAGCAAGATTTAATTCTCTTACCAGAAATTATTTTACAGCAAACGTATTTTCAAACGCCTGCATTGTTTGTACCAAATGCTGTACACTTGTTACCGGCATGGCGTTATACATAGAAGCCCGGTAACCGCCTACGGTTCTATGTCCTTTTAAACCGTAAATTCCGTTTTGCGTACAATATTCATCGAAAGCAGTGGTTAAGCTTTCATCTTTAAGAAAAAAAACAGCATTCATTACCGATCTGTCTTCAAGAGCGGCTGTACCGTAAAAAAGGCTGTTCCGGTCGATTTCTGAATAAATTAAATTTGCATTCGCTCTATTTTTACGCTCAACAGCCGCAATACCTCCTAGATTTTTCAACCATTTCATAGTAAGGTAACTTACATAAACCGAAAAAACCGAAGGCGTATTGTACATACTTTCCTTTTGTATATGTTTTTTATAGTTCATAATATTAGGAATGATACGATTGGTTCTATTTAAAATTTCTTCTTTAACAACGATGAGGTTGACACCCGATGTACCAGCATTTTTCTGTGCACAAGCATAGATCAAATCAAATTGTGAAAAATCTAAACTACGTGAAAAAATATCAGAGCTCATGTCACAAACTAAAGGCATTTCTATATTCGGAAAAGTTTTAAATTGAGTTCCGTAAATAGTATTGTTAGAAGTAATGTGCAGATAATCTAAATTATTTTGAACTACAATATTTTTGGGAATATAGCAGTACTGTTTATCTTTTGATGATGCTACCTTTACCACCTCGCCAAAAAAAGAAGCTTCGTTTAAGGCATTGTTTGCCCATGTACCAGTATCAACATAACCTGCCCTTCCATCAACCTTCAACAAATTGTAAGCAACACGAACAAATTCCATACTTGCACCGCCCTGCAAAAACAAAGCAACATAGCCTTTATCCTTTAAATCTAACAATTCCAACGCCAAATTTCGAGCCTCATTAATAACAGTAACAAAAGCAGGATCTCTATGGGAAATTTCTATTAAAGACAAGCCCGAGCCGTTAAAATTAAGCACAGCCTGCGATGCCTGTTGTAAAACTTCGTCGGGCAGAATACTTGGACCTGCGCTAAAATTATGCTTCTTCATATTTTTATGAATTTAATGGTTGAACTTTATACGGTTAAAAAAACGTTTCAAAATTTGAAACGTTATACCCTACCCTTTAGTGCGTTAAAAACCCATGCAATAGCAAAAAAGCCTACGCCAACCGCGCCAAAGCCCCAACCGGCAACATCGGCATAACGGTAAACAGCCAGACCAATTAATAAACAGCCCATAAGAACCATTATTAATGTTGCCCAACCCAGAATTTTATTTTTATTTAATGACATTATTTTATATTTTAAATTAACGAAGTACTTTAATTAAAAGTTCCTTCAAAAGGTCGTCATGCGATAAGTTCCCATCAACACCCTTACCTTTTAAATCGATTTCACGGATAAAACCAATATTCTGACTCACTTTTTTCATAGGATACAATTTTGCAGCTGCCTGATAATCTTTTAAACCGTACGGATTAATACCCAGCTGCTTGGAAATATCGGCAGGATTTGCAGCCGCATTTTTATAAACAACCCCGTGGTACTGCAATAATTTTGAAAAAAAATTATAAAGCAACGAAACAGTTACCACTAACGGATTATTTTTTGTATTAAGCGCGAAATATTTTGCAATCCCAAATGCCTTTGCATCGTTCTTATATGCTATGGCGTTAATAAGTTCAAAATTGTTATAATCTTTACTTATGCCTATGTTTTCTTCGACCAAATCGGCAGTAATAAGCTTCTGATCTTTTAAAACAATTTTCAGTTTGCCAATTTCGTTGGTAATCTTACTTAAATCGTTACCTAAAAACTCTACCAACATGGCAACCGCCTTGGGTTCAATTTCGAGTTTTTCATCGCTAATAAACGTTTTAATCCAACCTTCTACCTGATAATCCTTTAACTTGCTGCTTTCGAAAATTTCGGCAAATTCTGATTTAGAAAGTGTTTTATACAGTTCTTTGCGTTTATCGAGCGTTTTGTATTTGTAACAAAAAACCAAAGTGGTAGACGGTTGCACACTTTTAAAGTACAAAGACAGCTGCTCGATACTTTTTGCCAAATCTTGAGCTTCTTTTACAACAACCAGCATTCTATCGCCCATAAACGGATACTGTCTTGCTTGCGAAATAATATCGTTTACAGAAACGTCTTTCCCATACAGAACCACTTGGTTAAACGATTTTTCTTCTTCAGGAATCACATGATTTATAAAATGATCGCTTAAAAAATCGATAAAGTAAGGTTCTTCGCCCATTAAGAAATACACGGGTTTGTAGCCCTCTTTTTTAAACGAAGCCAGCATTTTTTTTAGCTCACTCATAAACTTTCACAGATTTATAAAGGTTTTTTAAAGAGAATGAATAAATTTGCAATATGCGTGATTTAAATTTTCCCGATTTTCAATTTCGTTTCAAAAATAATGAAAATAAACGGTTCATTTTCGATGACATCAGGAAAAAATACGTTTTGCTAACCCCCGAAGAATGGGTACGGCAGCATGTGGTGCAATTTTTAATAAAAGTAAAAGCGTATCCACAATCGTATATAAATGTAGAGAAGGTGGTTAAAATCAACAACATGAACAAACGATACGATGTAGTTGTTTTTACCCCGCAAGGCTCTATTTTTTTGCTGGTTGAATGTAAAGAACCTGGGGTAAAGATTACCCAATCGGTTTTTGATCAGATTGCGCGATACAATATGAGCCTAAATGCACAGTTTTTAATGGTTACCAATGGTTTAAATCATTATTACTGTAAGTTAGATTATGAAAACAAAAAATATCAGTTTTTAACTGATTTGCCTTAAATGTAAAATATGAGTAAAAAGTTGATATATACCGGATTGCTAGCTGCTGCATTGTTTGTTTCCTGTAACAAAGAAAAAACAACGGTAACCAGCGATTCAAATAGCGATACCATTACAGAAATTCTATATTCAAGCGATCCCGATTATGTGTTATCTAACAAAAATGCACAAGAATTGGTAGAGCATTTAGAAAATGAACAGAAAAACCTTAAGAATAAACTAAAAAGAGCCAACAAAAAAGAAGCCGAAGCGTTATTTATTGATTATTACAAACGTTTAACCGTAATTGTAGATTCTATAAATATGGCAGAAACCAACACTTTAAAAACGTATCACAAACTAGGCAGCGACAAGCACGATACCATTTTGCGCAAGGAAAACACCTACGACAAAGTGGGACTGTATTTTAGACAGATTGATTCTGCTACCTACGATTTTAAGATTAAGCCCGGCTATTTTTACAACCTTTTCCACAAAAAGATTAGCAGAGAATACGAAGAATACCTGAAACTGCGCTTTCACGAGCATAAGCTGTTGTACGATTCGCAATTCAAGAACGAAAAAATAACTTTAGAAGAGCAGCGCAACCTTATTATAAGCTGGGAAAAATTCATTGTTAAAAACAAAGATTTCAAGTTTATAGATTACGCAAAAAAATCGTACACCGATAACGTGATGATGTACTTATTTGGTACAGCCAGCAAACCAGCCTTTGAAGTATCAAACAAAAAAATGTACGTAGAAAACGAACAAGAGTATATTACGTTTGTAAAAAAGAACCCAAAACTAATTTCGGTCGAAATTACCAAATCATTCTTAAAACATTTTTACGCCAACGATAAAAATTTTACTGCCGAAGTGTTTTATCTAGATTTAAAAGAATTTACCAAAAAAGAAATTGCCGAACGATTAAAGTAATGAAAAGCATAGCTGTTGTTTTATTAAACTGGAACGGATTAGATCTTTTAAAGCAGTTTTTACCTCTTGTTTTGGAATTTTCTGAAGAAGCACAGGTTTATATTGCCGACAACAATTCTACCGATGCATCGAGACAATTTGTTGCAGATAATTTTGCAGCCGTAAAATGGTTGCAGCTTGCAGATAATTACGGCTATGCCAAAGGTTATAACGAAGCATTAAAACAGGTAAGCGAAGAATACATTTGTTTGTTGAATACCGATATAGAAGTTACAAAAAACTGGTTGCAACCCATTTTGGAATTGTTTAAAAAGAATGATGCAATTGGAATTATACAGCCAAAAATAGCAGATTTTAAAAACAAAGCTTATTTTGAATACGCTGGTGCAGCAGGCGGATTTATTGACCAATACGGTTTTCCGTTTTGCAGAGGTCGGATTTTTGATTCGTTAGAAAAAGATAAAAACCAATACCAGACACAGGAAATTTTTTGGGCATCGGGAGCTTGTTTTTTTATACGAAACAGCGTTTTTAAACAGTTAAACGGTTTTGACGACCTATTTTTTGCCCATCAGGAAGAAATAGATTTATGCTGGCGAGCTTTTAACCAGAACATAAAAGTTTATTATTGTAACGAAAGTACCGTTTACCACATTGGCGGGGCTACCTTAAAAAAATCGAACCCACAGAAAACGTTTCTTAACTTTAGAAACTCGTTATTTATGTTGTATAAAAACCTGCCAAAACAAGATCGCTTCGGTATTATTTTTAAGCGGTTGTGCTTGGACGGACTCGCAGGTGTAAAATTATTTTTAAGTTTACAGCCGCTACACACTTTTGCCATTATTAAGGCGCATTTTGCGTATTACGCTACGCTATCACAGCTGAAACAAAAACAAGTGCAAAACCCTAAACCGAATTATTTTTATACCAACAATATTGTTGCGGACTTTTTTTTAAAAGGAAAGAAAAAGTTTACCCAGCTTAAGTAAACTTATTTTATACCTTCGAAAACACCTAAACCAAATAAGGCAAAGTCGTATTTTACAGGATCTAACGGATCGAATTTTCGCAACGCATCGTCTAATTCCCCCAATGCTTTTGCATCATTCTGCTTGCGGTTTAAAATACCTAGTGTACGGGCTACATTTCCCGAATGCACATCGAGCGGACAAGAAAGCTCGCTTGGCGAAACAGCTTTCCAAATACCAAAATCTACACCTTTAGTGTCATTTCGTACCATCCACCTTAAAAACATATTTATTCTTTTAGACGAAGATCCCTTTAACGGATCGGAAATATGTTTGGTTGTTCGACCGGGATGATCTAATTCAAAAAAAATCTTTTTAAACGCTGCTATCCTGTTTTGCAGATTAATGGAATTATTTGTGGCAAATACATTTTCCAAACCGTTGTGGTTTGTGTAAATATTGCGGAGTGCCTTTATAAAATAACGAAAATCTTCGGAATTAAACGTTCTATGAACAATATTATCAATTGCATTTATCTGCTCGCTGGTAGCATTCATAACAAAATCATAAGGATTATTTCCCAAGACATCCATCATTTTAGTGGCACTGTTAATAATCATTTTACGGTTTCCCCACGCAATAGTTGCTGCTAAAAAACCGCTGATTTCAATATCTTCTTTTACGGTAAATCGGTGAGGAATCTGTATAGGATCGGTTTCAATAAAATTGGGGTTGTTGTACTGATCTGCCTTAAAATCAAGATATTCTTTTAATTCGTTGAAATTCATACTGCAAAAATACGGAAGATTTTCAAGTCAAAAAAAAATCCTTTAAAAGCTTAAAGGATTTTGTTAATGGTAATTTTTGTGTTTTTATAGTACATTGCCTTGACGATACCGTCTGAAAGTCCGATTTTTGGCACATAAATGTGTTTGGCATTACTCCATTTCATAGCGTTAACATAAATTTTAATTGCAGGAATAATCACATCGGCACGATCGGTATTCAACCCCAAAGTATAGATACGATCTTCGTACGACAACGAATCCAGGTATTTAAAACGCTGAATAAGGTACGATTGCGTTAAAGGTTTGTCGTTAGTTTTGCCCGACATTTTAAATATCTTGTTGATGTTACCGCCCGATCCGATAAGTTCTACGTTGGGTAAATGCGCGGTATGTGTTTTAATCCATTTTTCAATCTCAAGCCACACACTTTCGGTAACCATATTGTTTAGCAAGCGAACCGTTCCGTTTTTAAACGATTTTGAAACGATCTGACTTCCGTTAGAAAACAAGGTAAATTCGGTACTTCCTCCTCCAACATCAACATACAGATAATGTCCGTCATTTTTTATGTACGTTTTTAGATCGGAATTGGCAATAATGGCTGCTTCGGTTTTTCCTTCAATGATATCGATATTAATGCCGGTTTTATCAGAAATTTCTTCGACCAACTCCTTACTATTATAGGCTTCACGCATTGCCGACGTAGCACAGGCAGCATATTTTTCTACTTTATAAACATCCATTAACAGTTTAAACGCCTGCATGGCTTTTACCATTCGTTCTGCGCTGTCTTCTGAAATTTCGCCTACCGTAAAGGCATCCTGACCCAAACGTATGGGCACGCGGATCAAGTGGCTTTTATTAAACTGCGTAGGTTTGTTTTCTTCTTCTATTACGTTGGCAATAAGCAACCGCATGGCATTTGATCCGATATCGATTGCAGCATATTTTTTTATCTTTATCATTAATCTAAAACAACTTCTATTTTATTTCGGTAATAATTATAAATTTCATCTTGTGCCTTAAAGCGTTCGTTACCCAAACGGCGGTATCTGTTTTCTAACCGTTCAGAATGCAGCCGTACCTTAACGTTCCCCTGCCAATATATCTTGAATGTATCAATGAGTTGGGTTTTTATGGCATCGTCGTATATCGGACAGCTAACCTCTACCCGTTCATCTATGTTTCTGGTCATGAAATCGGCAGATGAAATATAAATCTTGGCATCATCATCGGTTCCAAAAATATAAATTCGCGAATGTTCCAAAAGATTGTCAACAATACTTATTGCTTCAATGTTATCGCTTAAACCAGGCACTCCGGGAATTAAACTACATATTCCACGGACAATCAGCTGAATTTTAACACCGGCGCGACTAGCATCATACAATTTATCGATCATTTTATAATCGGACAAACTGTTCATTTTTAAACGAATCATGGCAGGCTGGTCGTTCAAAGCTTTTTCAATCTCCTCATCAATCAGTCTGGAAAATTTAGACCGGGTATAATGGGGCGACACAATTAAATCTTTATAGCGGTAAATTTTATAGTTCACCTCAAAAAACTCAAACACTTTATTTACCTCTTTCATTATGCGGCTGTCTGAAGTTAAAAGTGTAACATCGGTGTAAATATTGGAAGTACTTTCGTTGAAATTTCCTGTTGAAATAAAACCGTAACGTTTAATTTTTTTTCCTTCTACACGTTCTACCACACAAATTTTACTGTGTACTTTTAACCCTTTTACACCAAAAATTAGCTTGATACCTTCGGCCTGCATAATTTCGGCATAATTGATATTACTGGTTTCATCGAACCTTGCCTGCAGTTCGATCTGCACTGTAACCTGCTTGCCATTTTTTACAGCATTGATAAGTGAAGATATAATTTGCGAATTTTTAGCCAAGCGGTACAACGTAATTTTTATGCTGGTAACTTTTGGATCCAATGCCGCTTCACGCAAAAACTTAACTACGTAATTGAATGATTGAAAAGGCGTATGTACTAGAAAATCTTTATGTTTGATTTGTTGAATCATGCTTCCTTCCAAACTTAAACCACCAACAGGCAACGGATTTAGTTTACCTATAATGAGGTCTTTTCTGCCCAGATTAGGAAAATTCATATAATCGCGACGATTGTGATAGCGTCCGCCAGGAATGATACTGTCTACCGCTTCTATATCCATTTTATCCAAGAAAAACTCAAGTGTATCTTTGTCAATAGAACTGTCGTACACAAAGCGGACTACCTCGCCCACTCTACGTTCACGAACCGAAATAGATATTTTTTCTAAAAATGATTTATGCAGATCCGAATCAAAATCCAATTCGGCATCGCGTGTAATCTTTATCATGTGCGCCGAAATATGCTCATAATCGAAAATAGAAAAAATATTGTCCAAATTCATCCTAATTACATCGTCGAGCATAATAATATACTGTTTGCCATTGATACCGGGCAGTTCAACAAAACGGTTTATTTGAGCCGGAATTTCAATTAAGGCGTATCGTGTACGTTTTTTTAGTGATTTTAATGTATTCTCGTTTCCTTTTTTAATCATTTTAACAGCCAGGTATCCGTACGAATCTCTTACCAATGGAAATTCTGCCAGATCGTTTAAGATAATTGTCACCAAAACCGGACTGACTTTATGTATAAAAAATTCGTGAATAAAGTTTCGTTGTTCCTCATTCACCTGGGTTTCATCTACAATAAAAATACCTTCGTTTTCTAGTTCGTTTTCTATTTCGTGTAAAATAGCCAAACTTTTTGCCTGCTGTTTAATTACAATTTCGGTAATTTCCTGCAGCAGCGTTTTAGCCTGCACGCCGTTTATTAATTTTTTATGGTTGTCTTTTGATATGGAAATTCGGCGCACTGTTGCATAGCGTACCCGAAAAAACTCATCTAAATTATTCGAAAAAATTCCTAAAAAGCGCAAGCGATCCAAAAGCGGAACGGTATGGTCTGCAGCTTCTTGCAACACGCGTTCGTTAAAAGCCAGCCAGCTTTTTTCGCGGTCAATATATTTTGGTTGGTTAATCTGCATTTACTAAATCTTTTGGAAACAAAGTTTCAATGACTCTGCCATTTTTAATAACGTCCCAACTTTCTCCTTCAAATTCCAGTATTACCACACCAGAAGTAGGAACGTTTTCTATGTATTTATTTCCAAATTTATTAACAAAATCGGTAATTGCGTTGTTATGACCAAAAATAATCAGGCTTGGAACGGAATTTTCACATTTACTTATAGATTTGGCTAAACTACTTACATCAAAAGTGTACAAATCTTGTTTTAGAACGGTAAGTTCTTGCGGAATGTTTAAAACTTCGTTAAATATTTTGGCGGTATCGTGCGTTCTTTTGGCGGTGCTAGACCATATTAAAAACCTTTCGGGCAGTTTGTTCTGTATTTTTTCAAAAATAAAATTAGAATTTTTAATGCCTTTATTAGTCAAAGGTCTTTCGTGATCTTCAATGGGCATTTCCCAAGACGATTTTCCGTGCCGGATTAAAATCAACTTTTTCATAACATTCATTTTTACAAACCGTTTTTATTCCTAAATATAAAAAAATCATTTAGTATTATTTAAGATTAATGATTTTTTTTATGGTAAAAGTTTGATTATTTTTGTTAAATTTTAAATTTAAGTAATGAACAAAATCGGTATCGAACTAAAATGGGCTGCAATCATCACTGCTTTTTCGTGTGTGTGGGCTGCTTTAGAAAATGCTTTGGGTTACCATAAAGATTTCAGCAACATCATAGGAATTGCTTTTGTGTACTACATCATTATAACATTTTTATGGGCAATTGCATTTATCGACAAGAAAAAATCGCTAGGTAAAAATGCCGTTTGGGAGTTTAAAAATGCCTTTAAATTCGGTTTGTTTATAACAGGTTTAACCACGCTTTTAAGTCCTATTGCACAATATATTATTTACGATACCATTTCGCCCGACTATTTTAACAACATTATAGAATACCGATTATCAAAAGGCAGACAAACCCGTGAAAGTTTAGAACTGATCCACAATATGAATTTTACCATTCGTCAGGGTGTAATGAATGCTTTATCGTTAGGTGTAATTTATTCTGCTTTGTACGCCTGGGTTTTTAAAACCAAAAAAGAAAATATAGTTGTGCCTGTTACCAACCCAAAAAAGAAAAAATAAGATGAATTTACATAACATACCAAATATTAAACATTTAGACAGTAACAATTTTTTTCTGTTAGCTGGACCATGTGCCATTGAAAATGAAGAAATGGCTTTTAGAATTGCCGAACGATTAATTACTATTACCAACCGTTTGCAGATTCCACTGGTTTTTAAAGGTTCTTTTAAAAAAGCAAACCGTTCACGAATTGATTCTTTTACTGGAATTGGCGATGAAAAAGCTTTAAAAATATTGCAAAAGGTTTCTAAAGAATTTAATGTTCCAACAGTTACCGATATTCACGAAAGTACCGATGCCGAAATGGCTGCTGCTTATGTGGATGTTTTACAGATTCCTGCATTTTTGGTACGCCAGACCGATTTGGTTGTGGCTGCTGCAAAAACTGGTAAAACGGTCAATTTAAAGAAAGGACAGTTTATGAGTCCTGAAAGTATGAAACATGCTGTACAAAAAGTATTGGACTGCAACAATGAAAACATTATGGTTACCGATCGCGGAACAATGTTTGGTTACCAAGACATGATTGTTGATTACCGCGGTATTCCTACCATGCAACAATACGCCACTACGGTTTTAGATATTACACATTCGCTTCAACAGCCAAATCAAGCAAGCGGTGTAACTGGCGGAAGACCCGATTTAATTGAAACTATAGCAAAAGCAGGTATAGCTGTTGGAGTTGATGGAATTTTTATAGAAACACATTTTGACCCTGCAAATGCCAAAAGCGATGGTGCTAACATGCTGCATTTAGATCATTTTGAACCTTTAATGGAAAAATTGGTTGCAATTCGCCAAACGGTTAATAAGTTTTAACTTTCATGAAAAAGATCGGTATATTAGGCGCTGGTTGGTTAGGAAGTCCGTTAGCATTACAATTGAAACAAAACGGACACCAATTAAAAGTTTCTACAACAACACCTGAAAAGATTTCGTTTTTCAATGAGAATGAGATAGAAAGCTTTATTGTTACGATAGCATCAAATTGCGATACAGAAAATCTAGACAACCTTTTAGCAGATACTGATATACTAATTATTACCATTCCACCGGGACGCAGCCAACAGGTAGAAGAAAGTTATGTTAATAAAATTAGAACGGTAATTCCGTTTATAGAAAAACACGGTATTAAAAACGTTATCTACACTAGTTCTACCACTGTTTATTTGTCGTTAAAAGGAGAAGTTACCGAAGAAACGCCAATTGTACCCGTTTCTGAAATGGATCGACAAATAATAGAAATAGAAAATCTGTTGTTAAACAATAATAACTTTAATGCGACCATTCTTCGTTTAGGCGGATTAATTGGCGAAGACCGTCACCCGGTTCGCTTTATAGTAAAAAGAGAAAAAGTAGACGATGCCAACAATCCGGTAAATATGATTCACAGAAACGACATCATCCGTTTTTTTGAAAAGATTATCGAAAACGAAATCTCAAATGATGTTTTTAACATTGTAGCTCCTATTGAATTAAACCGTAGAGATTTTTATACACAAGAAGCAAATAAATTAAGGCTTTCTCCCCTACCAAAATTTACAGACAATCCCAATGCGGATCTACGAAAAGTAAGTGGTGAAAAAATTGCCAAGAAATATGGATTGGATTATTTATATCTATTAGATTAATTCTTTTCTTGCTATTTAATTTATTATTATTACTTTAACCAAAATTTTTAATCTTATGAAAAAAATACTATTTTTTGGCTTAATTGCTGCAACATCTTTAGGAAGCATTCAGGTACATGCTCAAGACAAGGTAAAATTCACCAAAGAACAGCTTAAAATGATGGACGATGACTTGTTTGAAGAAATGTTTACAGGTGTTTCATCAAAAAAAACATCAACTGTTGTTTTAAAAGACGGTAAAAAAATAGAAGGATCGGCTACTGATATAAACAGAAAAAAAGGACAGATTTATTCTATAGACATTAAAGATGCATCGGGTAAAAAAACAGAATACAAAGCAGAAGATATTGCAGAAATGTACCTACCTATTTCGGGTATGGCAAAGGCTTCTAAAGTAAACAGTTATTTTAGCAATTCTAAAAACTGGGGGCGTAAAAGTCTTAAAAATTCTACCAATCCTAATGAAGTTTACGTAAAGAATGTAAAAGCTTCGTTGAAAAATAAAAAAGAAGAACAAGAATTTTTAATGCAGTTGATAAATCCCGATTTCAGCAGTATTATTGAAGTGTATGCCGATCCTATCGCAGCAGAAACATCATCGTTCAGTGTAGGTGGAAGTCCGTCTTTTGGTGGTGGCGTAACAAAATCGTACTATGTAAAAAAAGGCGATGAGGTAATTTGGCTTAAAAAAGGAGAATTTGAAGATCATTATGCTTTTCTTTTTGGTGATAACGAGGATTTCATGAAAAGCTTTCCTTACAAATCGGTAAAATGGGAACATTTAAGCTATTTAATTGCAGAATATACAAAATTATCTTCTGAAGAATAATTTTATAACCAACTGATATTTAAAATCCTGAAGTGAAAACTTCGGGATTTTTGTTTGATATACAGTAGCATACCTCTCTTCTATAAATATTAATTAAAGCTAAAAAGAATTATATTTGTGCAACTATTACACGAAGCCATTTTATGAAAAAAACACTCTTATTATTTACAGCTATTTTAGTCGCAAACATTGCTACTGCACAATTAAAAGTTAAAGCCGGAACTAACATTTCATCGATAACCGGATCATTAAGAGCAACATTAAGTGACGGTGAAACTATATATACTTTACCAAACTATAAAGAACAAACAAAATCTAAAATAGGATTTTATGCCGGTGCAGGATATGAAATAACCTTAATTGACAAAATATATGTAACACCCGAACTTATTTATAGTCAATTTGGTGCAGATGCCAAAAACACAAATACAGTCAACATTAATAGTTATTCACAAAACTATCTTTCATTACCTATATTCTTTGAATATAAACTAATTAAAGGTTTGCGGGTAGGTTTAGGTCCGCAGGTAGACTATTTACTAAAGGCTGTGCGAAAATCAAATAATGAAAACCTACCTGAATGGGCACGTCAATACACTGTCTCAGAAGCTGACATTACTAAAATACACAACAAATTAAGTTATGGTATAAATGCTGGTATTACTTATAATTTTTATGATAATTTCAATATTGAAGTACGTTATTATTTGGGTTTAAGCAATATTTATAATAATGATAAAGAACCTATTTTTGACAATGCAATAGTTACTGATACAGAAATGAAAAACCAAGCAATACAAATTGGTTTGGCTTATAAATTTAATTAAAAGCTAACCTTATGAAAAAAACACTATTATTACTTACAGCTATTTTAGGCGTAAATACTACCAATGCACAATTAAAAGTTAAAGCTGGTACAAACATTTCATCAATTACTGGATCCACAAATGTTAATATTTCACCAAACAAAAATTATACTTTTGATTTTAACGAAAGAACAAAATCAAAAACCGGTTTTTATGCAGGTTTGGGATATGAACTTTTCATTACAGACAATTTTAGCGTAACACCCGAGCTTATTTACAACCAAATGGATGCAAACGGTATAATGGTACAAAACCAGAAAAGTACATTTCAGCAAGATTATCTTTCGTTACCTGTCTTTTTTGAATATAAATTGATCGATAATTTAAGACTTGGTTTAGGTTTGCAAATAAACCAACTAATAAACTCTAAATCAAAAGAAGAAATTGTAAGCACCATGCCTTTTACCGAAGAAGAAATTACTGAAACTACTGAATCAAAAAATTCGGAATTATTCAAAAAAACAAATTATTGTCTTACTGCGGGTGCTTCTTATACTTTTCTAAAAACTTTAGTGTTGAAACATATTACTATTTTGGTAGAAGTAATATTAACAACGAAGACAAATTACCTAAAAACCGAAAATGTATAACTACGACTAATGTAAAAAATCAGTCAGCATAAAAAATCAAAAACTCAATTTCGTACTTTTCAAACATAAGTTAAATTAATGTATTGAACACTCCAAGTAAATTTTGCTTAGTTGTGAATGCATAATTTGAATTTTAAGCAAAACTTAATTGAGGTTCAATTTCTGTTAAATTTGGATGCCAAGCGAGTAAAAACAATTATCATTCTTCAGTACCTGATAACAGTCAAAGCATTTATAGTTTCAGGTATACTTTCAAAAGTTGGATGTTCGGCTTTGTGGTATTTTGTTGGGTGAAGAGTATGTTTGTATAATATATGTAAATCCGTGATTAAAATATGAGCTACCGTTATAAATAAATGCCCATAAAACTGATGATGGCTTTAAAAAAAGTAGCGACTTGAGTCTTGCGAACTGCGCCGCTCGTATGAAAAAAGAAAGCCTGTCTTTTTCAAAACAGGCTTCACTAAAAAAAGACGGCGGATCGACCGTAGGGACACGCCGCACCTATAACGAAAAAAGAGGATTACTTTTCAGT
>JBEBXO010000058.1:0-16943 GCA_040391585.1 Paenimyroides ummariense
AGCACAACACTTTTAATGTTGGGGTCCTGGGTTCGAGCCCCAGTCGGGTCACTTTAAAGGATAAATCTTTTTAGGTTTATCCTTTTTTTATTGATGTGTTTCAAGACTGATCCCAAAATATCTTATCTTTAAAAGATGAAATCACTCCTTTACCTTTTTATTTTACTTTGTGTCCCTTTACAATTTTGGGCGCAATCGCATAAATTACAATTTACAACTACTTATGGATCTTTTAAGGTTGTGTTGTATGATTTTACCCCGAAACATCAGCAATTAATTTTAAATGCACTAAAAAATGACGTATATAAAGAAGCGTTGTTTAACAGAATTATTGAAAATTTTGTAGTGCAGGGCGGCGAACATGACAACGATATTGCCAATAGAGAAAAAAACATGCCATTGAACGAGCGTCACAGATTAGCCCCAGAATTTAATGCAAAAGCTTTTCATAAAATAGGGGCGTTAGGTGCCGGGCGAGATGATAATAGTGAGAAGGCTTCTTTTTTAAATCAGATTTATTTTGTGGTTGGTAAGCCGGTTTCTCAAGCAGATTTAGATCAGATCGAAAAGAAAAAAGGTATAAAATTTACAAATGAACAGCGTGAAACTTATTTGTTAAAAGGAGGATTACCGCGTTTAGACGGCGATTATACTGTTTTTGGAGAAGTGTACGAAGGGTTAAATGTTTTGTTGAACATTAGTAAATTAAAAACAAACGATCACGATATGCCGCTACAACCAATACCTTTTGAAATTATTGAGATAACCAACGATTAATATTTCTGCTAAAAACCGTATTAAATTTTACCATGTCTTAATTATATCCGAAATTTGCATAAAATTTCTATAATAAGGAAGCACTGCTCCTACTTATTTCAATTATATGTCATTAGATAAAGTTTCTAAATTTAGTATTATAGCCGCATACGCCGTTGTTTATTTTGTGTGGGGATCTACTTATTTTTTTATAGAGAAAGCTTTGCATTGGTTTCCACCGTTCGTATTGGGGTCTATTCGTTTTATTATTGCAGGAAGCGTTTTAATGACCTATTGTTATTTAAAAGGATACAAGCTTTTTAACAAACGCGATGTAGAACGAGCCATACTTATTGGTTTTCTATTGCTTTTTGTTGATATGGCTGCTGTTATTTGGGCAGAACAATACATATCAAGCGCCATAGTATCGATACTTGGGGCTGCCGCCGCTATTTGGTTTGTTCTTTTAGACAAGCCTAAATGGAAAGCAAACTTTGGAAGTATTCCCATTGTTTTAGGGTTGATACTAGGATTTGCCGGTGTTGTAATGCTTTTTGGTGAACAGTTGATGAATTCTAATAGTTCGGGCGGTAACAACGTTGTTGCAATGCTTGTAATGATTTTTGGAACAATTGCTTGGACAGTAGGATCGCTTTATACAAAATACACTCAAGATAAAAAACCTGCTGCAGAACTACCTAAAGTAAAACCTTTAAATGTAATGGTAAAAACAGCTTGGCAAATGGCAACAGCAGGTGTAGCATTTACTGTTTCGGCATTTATTACCGGCGAATATTCCCGTTTTAGTTTTGCAGATGTACCTTTAGAAGGGTGGGGATCTATTGGTTATTTAATCACCATGGGATCTATTTTAGCATTTAGCTGTTATATTTGGTTATTGCAAGTTCGATCGGCAACCGAAGTAAGTACCTATGCGTATGTTAACCCTGTGGTTGCTTTGTTTTTGGCTCATTTTTTTACACAGCACAAGGTAACTATGCTTCAAATTTTAGGTTTGGTGGTTATATTGGTGTCGGTTTTGTTAATGAATTGGAATTTATACAAAGACAATAGAACATTCAGGGTAATACGTGCTCGTAAAAAACTTAAACGATTCAAGTATATGGCACCAAAAAGTAGTATTCCGCGTATTGTGGAAGTTGCAGAGTTCAGTGAACGAGAGAAACAAAAAGAAACTAAAAAGTAATATATTAGGTTGTTCGGGTTAAAGCGAACAACCTTTTTTGTAATTAAAAATCAGCACAATTACATTTGTTTGAATACACTTCCGCGCGGCTGATTACTTTCATGTAGAACAATTTCAGAATGCAGTAATTGAGCAGCAACAGCAGAATCGGTAACTTTAACGGTACTTCGCTGTATCATTTCTATTTCAAATTGTTTTAAAATGGTGTTTTTTATCCCGTTTAACTGCCAGTTATCAGAAGAATTTCCATTTGTATAAATTGCTTGCGCTAGCGATAAAGCATCTAACATTGCCTGGTTTGCACCTTGTCCTTTAAACGGACTCATTGGGTGTGCTGCATCGCCAATTAGTGTAACTGCACTTGTGGTTTCAAATAATTCTGTTGTAAGTGGAGTACGATCATAAACAGGATATCCCGTAATTTTGTTGGTTGGTGTTGCTGTTAATATCTGTGGAATAGGGTTGTGCCAATTAATACGTTTACAAGCTTCGTTTTTAAGAGCCTCTGCACCATTAAAACTTAATTCTTTTGATTTTTCTTCGGATATAGGAAAGCTTAACTGCCACATAACAGATTTATCATCATAAGGCATTACGTAAATACGTTCGTTCCCATTGGCAGTCTGAAAAACCGTGGCTCCATCTAGCAAAGAACGGTTGTTGGTGTGAATGACTTTTAACGGACAAATACCTAAAATTACCATACAGCCAAGGTAACGAAGTGGTTTGTCTTTATTGATTATCTGGTTTCTAACAGTACTGCGAATACCATCTGCACCAACAACTATATCGGCAAAAGTAGTTTTTATGGCTCCGTTTACATTAAATGTAAGGCTAATTTGTTTTTTATTGTTTTCATTAAAATGCAATAGTTTGTGATTCCATTTTATACAATTGGTTTCGCCTAATTGGTTCATTAAGGTTTGGCGCAACGTTTGTCTGGCAATATGTATGTTTGTTTTTTTTGATGTTTTTTTAGAAGGATTTTCAATCCATTTCCTCATTCCCCATTCGGCAACAATAATACCTTCAGGTGTGTGAACTATATGTTTTGTTGAAACAATACCTTGTAAATTAAAAATACCAAAACGTTCTATGGCTTTGCTGGCTTGTTGTAAAGTTAAGCCGTAACCTTGCGAACGAGTATTAAAACCAAGGTCGCGTTCGTAAACAGTAAACGGAATTCCGCGATGCAAGCAAGCTACAGCCAATGCAATGCCGCCAATACCAGCACCAATAATAGCTACATGTGGAAATTCTACAATGTTTGCAACGGGTTGGTTTTCTGTTGATATAATTCCGCTACCCGAACATTTTAAACAATTTTTTAAAGAAATTTCAGATGTAGGTTCGCTTTTTAATTTAGCACGTATGCGCTGCTTCGTTTTACCGGAGCCTTTACATTTATTACAAACTGTATTATAGATCATGTTTTACTGTATGGTTCTGTGCGTTGTGCAGATATACTTTGCGGCAGTATTTTTCAGCCTAAATAGTATGGATTTCAAATAAACAGCAAAAATACATTTTTATGCATCTAAAAGTTCTTCTTCTATAGCTTTTAACTGATTTTCTATCAAAATTTTATCATTGTAAAAATAATCCGTATCATTTTTAAACAGCTCTTTATAATAAGCAATACCGTCTAATAAATTTCTACGGAATTTATCTTGTTTTTTTAATTTTAAATCAGATTGCGCTGTTTCTGCAAGGATTTGTTCTTTTTTGAAATGATCTAAATACATTTTTAATTCCTTAATAAAAACATGCGGTCGGTTTTTAACTTCTATGATATTTTCTCTACCATAAATATAACCAACCATATGTTTTAAAGAAACTTCTTTTGTAAAATACGCAATATTTGGTCCGGGGCAAATTACCACTCCTTGTGGTTCGCCCTTAACAGGCAGCTTGTGATCTAATAAAGCAGCATTTGCCAAACCCACACACAAACATGCTTTTTCGGTTATTTCTGTAAAATGTTCGTCATAAGCGTTTTTACTTAAATTCATTTTAGACAGTTCAGTTAATGCCTGCTGTTGATATTTTCGTGATGCGGTGCAAAGACCTTCTTCTGAATATTTTTTATTTAAAGCCAAGTATTTTCGCGGACACGAACTACCTTCTTTTCCTGTTGCAATTCGTTGGTTTTTAATCAATTCGTTTGTAGTGCCCTTTATGTTGTTAAACGGAATGCCTAAAGGCGAAATTGTGCTTAAATACAAATCTTCTTCTTGTGCCGATGCTAAAAGTTCTCGTGTAGCTTTGTCTGTAGAGGTAGCTTCGGGAACCAATAAAAAGGGCGACCCCCAACCAACGGCATCTAATTTGTAATGCGTTAATAAAAAATCATGTTCTAATGCGGTACCCACACCGCCTTGTGCTGTAATTTTTAAATTTAAAGGAGTGTTAGGAACGTGCTTTTCTTTTTGATTTAGTGCTTTACACAAAAGATTATGCAGAGAAACGGATAGTTCCTCGCGTTTTTGTTTAAACTCTTCTAAAATGGTTCCCATAAGATAGCCTTCGGTAGCAAATGCGTGACCACCACAATTAAGTCCCGATTCAATGCGATATTCTGAAACCCATAAGCCTTTTTTTGCTAAAAAGCTACCTTGTATAAAGGCAGAACGGTAATCGCTTACCTTTAAAATTATTTTTTTACCAAGTTCGTTTTCTTCATTTGGAAAAAAATCATCAAAATTTTCAAAATAGCCAAACAACTTTGGATTCATTCCTGCCGATAAAACTACAGAACCGTTTACCGTACTTTGAGCAAACCCGCGTAGGGCAGCGTGCGCATCGTTGTAAATTGTTGGGCGTTGCGTTTTGTTTTCGTAAGTTTCACGATCTACTTTAGTCATGATATTAACATCTATAGATCCGGCGGTTAGGTTTTGATCCAAAAACGTTTTGAATTTTGTAAGTGGTTCGCTGTTTTCTAAATGGTTTTGCAAGCGTTGTCTAATGGTTGAGGTTTTGGGTAAAAAATCGATGTAATTTTTTAGGCTTTCTTTATTTTTAACCAACTGTTCTTTTAAATGATCAAACTTTTGTTTTACAATGATATCTAACGTATTTAGGTACGATGTAATTCTTTGAGCTCTGAAATCGGCAGCTTTTTTACTGATTTCTTTATACGGAAGTTGGAATTTTTGTGTGTACAAACGATTCATTTGTTCAATAAGCTCGTCGTCCATTACCGAAATAACAGATGAAATGCCGTAATGCGCCACACGAACCGGTGTGTCAATGGTATAGGCTAGTCCCATGACAGGAATGTGGAATGTATGTAAGTTGGATATTTTCATTTATAATGATTTTACAGTTGCGAATTTGTAGATAAAAAAACGATCATTCGCTGATAAAAATCATTGCAAGAATAAAATGCGGAATATATACATTGTATGTGTTGTTAAAAAAAAGATTAATAAAAAATCGCTTTCGGAAATGAAAGCGATTTAAATGATACTACCTAAACATTGTTTTGTGACTTTTATAAAAGATCAATCAAAAAAAGTTATTTCTGTTTTTTGGGCAGCAGTTGATCTAACATTACTTTAAAGTTAGAATCATTTGGAAAAGCAAACGAACTATTTACAATTTTTCCATCAGGATCAATAACTATAAACCTTGGAATGGAACTTATCCTGTAAAAAGAATTCAATGCTTTTTGATTGGTAGCGTACAACTGCAGCACATTTTTATCGTTTAATTTTACTTTTTTGCGCCAGGCAGCTTGGTTTTCATCAACACTTAACGAAATAAAAACTACATCGCCACGTTTGTTGAATTCAATTGCGTGTTTTTCAAAATAATCAGCCTGATAAAGACACGGGCCGCACCAAGTTGCCCAAAAATCTACTACAACGTATTTGCCTTTGTAATGTTCTAATGTTTTTGGTTGATTATCGGTGGTAATTGCTTCAAATGCTAAAGCAGTATTTCCTGTAGTTAAACGTTTTTTATCGGTAATAAATTTAGAATAATAGGCATACGCTCTTTTATCTGT
The DNA here is from genome assembly GCA_040391585.1 of Paenimyroides ummariense. Classification (GTDB taxonomy): domain Bacteria; phylum Bacteroidota; class Bacteroidia; order Flavobacteriales; family Flavobacteriaceae; genus Flavobacterium; species Flavobacterium ummariense_A. Next base: position 5,976 of record JBEBXO010000058.1, read on the forward strand.
AAGCATTGGTAGAAAAGCCGTTTCGTATCGCACCAACTCACTTAAATCATTAATTCCAGGAAGCTGATCTTGCAAAATTACTTTGGCAAATTGCGTTTTTAAATTGCTATTCTTTAAACCGGTAATGGCTCTTTGATATTTTGTAATGATGTCATCGTCTGAAGTATCTTTCCGTTGTAATTCGTAAATTTTGTAACGGAAATAGTCAACATTTTCTGTTTGCGCAATTAAATTTTCGTTTGGTTCAAAATTTATTTCCAAAACATCTTGTAAACTGCTGTTTTTATGTTCGTATGCTGAATTGCTTCGTGCTACTAAATCTTTATATTTTGTCCAAATGTAGTTGTATTTGTAGAAAAGTTCATTTTTTATGATTTCTGTATAATCTTCACGAACCGTAAAATTATCTGCCGTATGAAATTGATTTAAAGTAGCAATGTCTTTTTTGTAATATCTTTTTAAAAGATAAATGATAAGGTCAGAATTTCTGTCTGATCCTTCTGTAGCAAGTTTTTCAACATAATCTAAATCGTTTCCTAATTCAAGATTCAAACTGTTTTCGGCAATTCTAGATCCGGTTATTTTAAAAGGCTGATTTTTTTCTTTGTTGGCAAATTGAATTTCTACTAAATCATTCTTTGAAAAAATAATTTTTGATTGTTTTTCACCTTTTGAATCCCACCAAGCCAAGCGGTAATTTTTTAAAGGAAAATTATTTGGAAGTGTTTTGTTGAACTGCTGATTTACCACAGGAATAGTTGCCAGAGTGTCGTTCATGTTGCCGTCAAGCAAATACAAAGCTGTAATTGTTTCATTTTCGGGTACCAATCCTTTAATAACCGTTTCGTTGCTTGGTAATTTTTTTGTAGGCACATTCACATAAATAAAAACAGCCAACCCAGCCAAAATAGGCAATGCGTAATGAGTTGTTACTTTGTTTTTATGCAGAACCCACCACTTTTGGTTTTTATAAACATACCAGCATGTAAGTAAAAGCATTATAATGGTTGTTGCCAAAATACTTAAATATTCATTGTAAGTAAACCAATAGCCTAAATCGCTCGATGATTTTAAACTTTTTGATAATATAAAGGTTGGATACCATTTGGGTAACAGGTTAAAATTACCTAATATTGGTGCCAACAATAAAGTACCTACACCAATGATTATAGACAGAAACGAGTTGGAAAATCGAACGGAAAATGCGTAAATAAGTGCCAACAAAAAGCCTGTTCCTAAAGTTAGCGACAGTGTTTTCTTAAGCAATAGCAGCCAGTCAATTGAAAGGTGTATCATTTCTGACGATGGATATAAAAGATATGTTATTGCCGATAGTAACACAATACCAATCATATAAGTTTCAACGCTTAAAAAACAAATTTGGTAAGCTTTTAAAAACTTTGCAAGTAATTGAGCTGCACGTTTAACCGGTTGGGTTTCCATTAACTGCCAGGTATTGTTTTTGTGCTCTAATTGTGCAATTCTTGCGGCGGTTACAATTATAATTATAGGGTAAAATAAATTGATAAAAGCTTCGTTTAACTGATTAAATTCATCATAAAAAACATAGATAGGTTCAGTAGTATCGGCTTTTTCTGTAAAATAGGAATAAATACTGAATCCCAAACCAATAAGTGGAGTAACAATAGTCAAGAGTAACGCTGTTGTTAAAATACCCGAATGTTTTAATTTTATGTTTTCTGCCCTAAAGGCTTTTAAGAGTTGTTTCATAGTGTTTTTACTTGTTTTGTTAGGTTAATAAACCATTCTTCTAACCCGCCTTGAGGTTGAATTTTATAAACTGCGATGTTTTTTGATAGTAAAAATGAAAGTAACGTTGGAATTTCGTCTTTTGTAGTTAACTGAACCAAAAACTCATTCTCATTAACGGTTTCAATAACATATTGTTGATTGATTGTAGCAATGTGTTGCTGTAAATTTTGAACCTCAACTAAAACAGCTGTTCCCTTGTTTTTTGCTTTTAAAGCTGCCATAGTACCTTCAAACTGAAGCTCGCCATTGTACAAAATGCCCACATGTGTGCACAATTTTTCAACCTCGGCTAAAATATGGCTCGAAATAAAAATAGTAATGCCTCTTTCTCTATTTAATTTCTGAAGCAACAAGCGCATTTCTATAATTCCTTGGGGATCCAATCCGTTTACAGGTTCATCTAAAATCAGTAATTTAGGATTGTTAATTAAAGCCATGGCAATGCTTAAACGCTGTTTCATACCCAATGAATACTTTTTTGCTTTAATGTGTTTGGCATGATCTAATCCTACTAAATCTAAAATATCATCAAAAGAAGCATTTTCAACTTGTTGAAGTGTAGCTACAAACTGTAAATGTTCTAAACCAGTTAAATGCCCGTATAAAGTTGGCGTTTCAATAATACAGCCTATCTGTGAAAATGCGTTGGGCAGTTGTTCAACAAGTGGTTTTCCAAAAAGTGATATTTCACCCGGATTCTGTTCACCCAACAATCCTGTTATTAAACGGATAGTAGTCGATTTTCCCGCCCCATTAGGACCTAAAAAGCCATAAATACTTTTCTCGGGTACATGTATGGATACATTGTTTAAGAGTTTTTTGTTTTTCTGAAACTGAAAATTCAGATTATGTGTTTCTATGATCATTTTTATAAGATTGTTAAAATCGAAAATACACTTTTTTGCTTTAAATAAAAAACCGATTGAGTTTAAACTCAATCGGTTTGTGGTTTTTAGAAGAATCCTCCTGATTTTTGAACTTCGTTATTTTCACGGTACTTTCTTTGCAATGCACGGTTTTTACCGCTACCAAACATATATTGGAAACCGACAAAAAGCGACTGACTTTCCCACGTAAACGTACCTGTTTGACGGTAAGGAGCATCGCCTTCAAAACGTGCTTTCATGTTGTTGAATACATCGTTGAAACGCAAACTTACATTTGCTGTATTTTCCCAAAAACTGTAACGTACACCAGCATCAACTTTGTACATAGCTTTCATTTCGCCGTTTATTCCTAAAGCGTCGCCACGATAAAAACCAAATAAGGTGGCACGTAATTGGTTAGTTATTTTAAAGTTGTTGTTTAAACGTGAGTTGAATACGCCGTTATTAACTTCGCGTTGCTGTAACTCGGCTTGGTTTGTGCTTGTATTTAAAACAGTTACAATACCGCGCTGATTTCTGTAATAGTACTCGATACTTGGTTGTATATCCCACCATTTGGTTAATTTATAATTGGCAGACAGTTCGGCACCATAGGCAGCAGATTCGTCAAAGTTTCCATAACTCATAACCATTTTCTTTTCGGCAATCGCTTCTGGAGAAGACGTGTCTAAATAAAACGTACGTTCAATAGGATCGTTAATCATGCGGTAGTAAGCACCTAAAGTAGCACTTCCTTTTACGCCGATTACTTTGGTATAATTAAATTCTAACGAATTGGTAAATTGTGGTTTTAACTCCGGATTACCAATTTGTACCACGCGTGGCGTACTGTAATCGCGTATTGGTCGGGTTTGCCAAACATTTGGTCTGTCTACACGACGACTTGCACTAATTTGAAAGAAATCGGTTTGGGTAGGTGTATAGCTAAAAAATGCCGATGGATATATGGTTAAATAGTCATCTTTAAAATCGGCAGGTTCCGATCCAATAATGTAATTAGCTTCCACATTGTATTTTTCTAATCGTGCACCTAATTGATATCCCCACTTATCGAACTTCGAACCAAAAGTAGCGTAAGCCGATGCAATGTCTACATTGTACTCAAAATCAGTCTGGTTACCTATGGTGTTTGTTGTTCTGTAGGTATTGTCTATGCCTGTAGAACGATATTCAGCACCAAGTTCTAATTTTGTTTTTTCGTTGAACGGATGCACGTAATCTAAATTCGCCTGAACTGCATTTACGGTATTGTTGCTGTTGTCGTTGTATTTTGTTACTGAATTTCCTGCAATACCAAAATTACCGTTTTGATCGTCATTGGTTTTACTGTAATTTATTTCAAAATCTAATGTTTTGCCTGGTTTTGCAAACAGTTTTTTGTAGGCTGCGTTGTAAATTTGTGATTTATTAGCACCCGTGTATTGATCGGTTTGTAAAAAAAGCGGAGTATTTGGGTACGAAATTGTGTTGGCAACCGTTCCAATTCCATCAGCATAGGTTTGGTTGGTGTAAAAAGAAAACGTGTTTTTATCGTTCGCATATATATCAAAACCAACTTTAAAAGTATGCACTTTGTTATCATTTACAATATCGAAAATTTGCTGACTGTTATCGTCTAACTGCGTCATAATACCGCCGTTCAGCATTTTTTGATCGGAATAGTTATAGTTTCCAAAAAAGTTAACTTTTCCTTTGCGGTAGTTTAAATCGATACCTTGGTTAAATTTAGGAACCTTTGCAAACGTTACATTTCCGTTATAGCTTCCGTTAAAACCGTCTTGCATATTTTTCTTCAGAACAAAATTAATCATACCCGACATTCCTTCCGGATTGTATTTTGCCGACGGATTGGTAATCAGTTCAATTTTATCGATTGCGTTTGACGGAATTTGTTTTAAAACCGTTTTTGGATCTAATTGCGTAGGTTTTCCATCAATTAAAACACGAACGTTTTCATTGCCTCGCATAGAAATATTTCCGTCTTGATCTACGTTAACCGACGGAATATTGTTCATAATATCCGAAGCAGTTGCACCTGCGGTTGTTAAATCTTTACCCACACGAATCACTTTTCTGTCAACCAATTGTTCCATGGTGCTACGTTCTGCGTTAATCACAACGGCATCTAACACTTCTTCGTCAACTTCTAACGAAATCATGCCAAGATCAATCGTTTTTTCTGTCGATAAATCAATCGTATTTTTATAGGATTTAAACCCAATATATTCAACCGATACTTCTACCTGCGTATTTGGCAGATTAGTAATGGTGAACGATCCGTTTTCATCGGTTAAATCGCCCGAAATTATCTGTCCGTTTGCAGAAATCGCTACCGATGCAAAACCAATGTTTTTTTGAGTCGATTTTTCTGAAACTTTTCCTTTTACAGTTCCGTTACCCGTAGCTGGTTGCTGTGCCCACGCACTAACCGATAATGCTAAAAATAACGATAAGGTTACGTATTTTTTTCTCATTGTTTGTTGTTTTGTATGATTTTTAAGCGTTCACAGAAATAAGTTGCTGCTTAAATTTATTGTTTAATGAATTAGTGTGCAATTCACTTAAAATGTTACAACCAAATAAAAAAAAATCTGTAAGCTGTTTTAGTAAATTAAAAGCCAACGAAAAGTTTTATCTTTGCAGCTTAATTAAAAATTTTAAAACAATGTCTTTACAAGAAATTTTAACGCCGTACATTAAGCAAGCAGTTCAACAATTGTTCGATTTATCGATCGACCGAGTAGAATTTCAGGCTACGCGCAGGGATTTTGAAGGAGACATTACCATGGTTGTTTTTCCGCTGGTAAAGCAACTTAAAGGCAATCCTGCCGAAATAGGAAACAAAATAGGTGAGTACCTTGTGGAAAATGTTGATTTAGTTTCAAAATTCAATGTAGTACAAGGTTTTTTAAATATTGTAATTAGCGACAGTTATTACAGTCAGTTTTTTAATACTATTTTAGAAAATAAAACATTCGGATATCAGTCTACCGATACCAATGCGAAAGCGGTAATGGTAGAATACGCGTCGCCAAACACCAACAAACCATTGCATTTAGGACATGTTCGTAATGTGCTTTTAGGATATTCGGTAGCACAAATTTTAAAAGCAGCCGGTAAAAAAGTGTATAAAACACAGGTGATTAACGATCGTGGAATTCATATTTGTAAATCAATGCTGGCTTGGGAAAAGTTCGGAAATAACGAAACACCAGAATCTACCGGTTTAAAAGGCGATAAGTTGGTTGGTAATTATTATGTTAAATTCGAAAATGAATTACGTAATCAAGCAAAACCAATTTATGAAAGTTTTTTAAAGGGTGATTTTTTATTAGATAAAACAAACAATTCGCAAAAATTAAGTACGCTGGTTTCTGAAATCAATAAGTTGGAAAATATACTTTCATCAGAAATTGAAAAATTAAATATAGATCAGATTGCGGTATTGAAACAACAACTTGGTCAAGAATTAAAAGATGCAATTCAAACTTCTAATTCATTATCAAAAGTTTTTTCAAACTTTAAAAAAGAAGCTTCTGAAGATCAATTAAAGGAAAAATCGTTTAAAGAAGTTGAAACTTTAGTAAAACCTGTTATTTCAGTAGAAGATAAAATTTCTAATATTACTTCAGATGTAAATGAAATCGCACGAAACAGTACCAATGCTATTCAGGAAGCGAAAGAAATGCTTCGTAAATGGGAAGCAGGCGATGAACAAGTAGTGAGTCTTTGGAAGAAAATGAACAGTTGGGTTTATGCTGGTTTCGAGGCGACTTATAAAAACATTGGTGTAGATTTCGACTGTAATTATTACGAAAGCAATACCTATTTGTTGGGGAAAGATGTGGTTGAAGAAGGTTTGGCAAAAGGAATTTTCTATAAAAAAGAAGATAATTCAGTGTGGATTGATTTAACTGCCGATGGATTAGACGAAAAATTAGTGTTGCGTTCAGACGGAACTTCGGTTTATATGACACAGGATATTGGTACAGCCATTCAGCGTGTAAAAGATTTTCCTGATGTGGGCGGAATGGTTTACACCGTTGGTAACGAACAAGATTATCACTTTAAAGTATTGTTCCTAATCCTTAAAAAACTGGGTTACGATTGGGCAGAACATCTGTATCATTTATCGTACGGAATGGTTGATTTACCTTCGGGAAAAATGAAATCTCGTGAAGGAACAGTAGTTGATGCCGATGATTTAATGAGCGATATGACCGTTACTGCCAAAGAAATTTCAGAAGAATTAGGAAAATTAGACGGATTAACCGAAGAGGAAAAAGACAACCTGTATCACACCATTGGTTTAGGAGCCTTGAAATATTACATTTTAAAGGTAGATCCTAAAAAACGTATTTTGTTTGATCCAAAAGAATCGGTAGATTTTGCAGGAAACACCGGTCCGTTTATTCAATACACCTATGCGCGTATTCAATCTATTTTACGCAAAGCAGATTTTGATTTTTCAACTGTCATACTGAACGATAGTGAAGTATCTTTACACGAAAAAGAAAAAGAGTTAATCAAAGCATTGGCACAATTTACAGAAGTTATTCAGCAAGCAGCAAAAACATACAGTCCGGCATTAATTGCTAATTATACGTATGATTTGGTAAAAGAATACAACTCGTTTTATCAATCGGTTTCCATTTTAGGAGAATCAGATCACAAGAAAAAAGTATTCCGCGTGCAATTATCAAACAAAGTAGGGCAAACCATTAAAAATGCCTTTGCTTTATTAGGAATTGATGTTCCGAATAGAATGTAAATATTAAAAGATAATATTTTTAGGTTTCGTTGTCATTCCGTAGGAATCTAAAACTAAACAAAAGCTTTTCTAAAGTTTAAACCTTTAGAAAAGCTTTTGTTCTTATATTTGAAGCAAAGGTTTAAAATGATGAAACCACAAATTAAATCGACTTATCTAATTTTAAACTTGCTGACAGTAGTAATTGGTTCTCCTATACTGATAACATTTGTAATATTTATTATTGGTAGCATAAAAGTTAATATTGTACACGGGGTAGATGTTGCTGGAACTTGGGTTGGAATAACTATTTTTTACTTTATTTTTTTCTATTTCAAAATTATATCATTTTTAATTCTTTATATCATCACTTATCTAATTTTTAGAAAAGTCTTATGTAGTACTATGTTAGTTAAAGCTATTTTAATGATGATTTTGCTTGTTGGAATATTCATTAATTTTTATCAGTTTTACGATGACAAGGGTTTTATACTTATAAGTTTAGGATATTATTTACCAGCAATTGCTTCGGGAGTATTTATAGAGTTAAAGGATGATAAAAAGTTTTTTGGGTTGTAATTTTTAAAGAAGTCACTCTTAAAATTAGGAAAAAATAACAGCTAAAAGCCCAAAGCTAACCACTACATTAATCAAAACAAAAATCTTGACACATCTGCTACTTTATTGTATATTTGCCCTTTAGTTTCAATAAGAAAAATTATGTTCGATAATTTAAGCGATAAATTAGACAAAGCCTTTCATATATTAAAAGGTCACGGGAAAATTACAGAAGTCAATGTAGCCGAAACCTTAAAAGAAGTGCGTCGTGCCTTATTAGATGCCGATGTTAATTTTAAGATTGCCAAAGATTTTACCAACCGCGTAAAAGAAAAAGCCATTGGTCAGGATGTATTGACGACCTTGCAACCGGGACAATTAATGGTTAAAATCGTTAAAGACGAATTAATCGAATTAATGGGTGGCGATGTTGCCGGAGTTAATCTTTCAGGTACGCCAACGGTTATCTTAATGTCGGGCTTGCAAGGTTCGGGTAAAACTACTTTTTCGGGTAAATTAGCCAATTTCTTAAAAACTAAAAAGAACAAAAAACCATTATTGGTTGCCTGTGATATTTACCGTCCGGCGGCGATTAATCAGTTGCACGTAGTAGGAGATCAAATTGGTGTTGAGGTTTATTCGGAACCAGAAAACAAAAATGCGGTTTCTATTGCAACCAACGCTATTGAACACGCCAAGCAAAACGGTTTTAACGTGGTTATTGTCGATACAGCTGGTCGTTTAGCGATTGACGAAGAAATGATGAACGAAATTGCGAACGTTCATGCAGCCATTAAACCGCATGAAACCTTGTTTGTGGTTGATTCCATGACGGGGCAAGATGCCGTAAATACAGCGAAAGCCTTTAACGATCGATTGAATTTTGACGGAGTTGTTCTTACAAAATTAGATGGTGATACGCGTGGTGGAGCGGCGATTTCAATTAAATCAATCGTAAATAAACCGATTAAGTTTATTGGTACCGGTGAAAAAATGGACGCTATTGATGTGTTCTACCCAGATCGTATGGCAGACCGTATTTTGGGTATGGGTGACGTTATCTCGTTAGTAGAGCGCGCTCAAGCTCAGTACGATGAAGAAGAGGCTCGCAAAATTCAAAAGAAAATTGCTAAAAACGAATTTGGTTTCGATGATTTCCTAAATCAGATCCAACAAGTTAAAAAAATGGGATCAATGAAAGATCTTATGGGAATGATTCCTGGAGTTGGTAAAGCATTGAAAGATGTTGAAATTGAAGACGATGCTTTTAAACACATCGAAGCTATTATCCATTCAATGACACCTGCCGAGCGGAAAAAGCCTTCTCTTTTAGATGTAAAGCGCAAACAACGTATTGCCAAAGGTTCAGGAACCGATGTTCAACAAGTAAATCAATTGTTGAAACAGTTCGATCAAATGAGTAAAATGATGAAGATGATGCAAGGTTCTCAAGGTAAAAACCTAATGCGCATGATGGGGCAGATGAAAGGCATGGGAATGCAATAAAATTATAGTCGAAGGTCTAAAGTCATAAAGTCAAAAGTAAACATAAGCTCTTTGAGTCTTTCAAAAGCACTTCGAGCGAAGTCGAGAAGTCAGTTAAACTCTATAAAAACCTGCAAGGTTTTAAAATCTTGTAGTTTTTTTAAATTCATACAAAACAACTACAAACAATAACAACAATGCAATTATTAGACGGTAAAAAAGTATCGGAAGAAATTAAAAACGAAATTGCTGCAGAAGTAGCTCAAATAAAAGCTCGTGGCGAAAAAGTGCCTCATTTAGCAGCGGTTTTAGTTGGTAGCAACGGTGCAAGCTTAACTTATGTTGGCAGTAAGGTGAAAACCTGCGAAAAAATTGGTTTCGATTCTACTTTGGTTTCGTTATCTGAAGAAACAACAGAAGAAGAACTATTAGCAAAAATTAATGAATTAAACAATAACGATGATATCGATGGATTTATCGTTCAGTTGCCTTTACCAAAACACATTGATGAGCAAAAAGTTTTAAACGCTGTTGATCCCGATAAAGATGTTGATGGTTTCCACCCTGAAAATTTCGGTCGTATGGCATTGGAGTTGGAATCTTTTATACCTGCAACACCTTTCGGTATTTTACAGTTGTTAGAGCGTAATAAAATCGAAACAAAAGGTAAAAATGTTGTAGTAATTGGTCGATCAAACATTGTTGGTAAGCCAATGAGTTTGTTAATGAGTCGTAAAGCGTATCCAGGTAATGCAACGGTTACGTTAACGCATTCTGCAACTCAAAATATAGAAGAAATTACTCGTGAAGCCGATATCGTAATTACAGCTTTGGGAGTTCCTGAATTTTTAAAAGCTAATATGATTAAAGCCGGCGCAGTAATTGTTGATGTGGGTATTACCCGTGTTGTCGATGAAAGCAATCCAAAAGGATATGTAATTAAAGGAGATGTTGCGTTTGATGAAGTAGCTGAAAAAGCATCGTGGATAACGCCAGTGCCAGGTGGTGTAGGACCAATGACTATTGCTATGCTGATGAAAAATACCCTGATTGCAAGAGAACGTAGAGCAAAGAAGAATAAATAAATTTTAATAAACCATCTTTTTAAAGGTGGTTTTTTTTGTCTTTAAAATAAAAATGAAATCAAATAGTACAGAGCAATCTAAAAAAAATGTTATACAATAGTACTTCTTAAAAATAAAAAAAATCCTAAGGAAATTCTTTAGGATTTTTTTGTACTCAAGGCGGGACTTGAACCCGCACGAGCATTACTGCTCACTGGATTTTAAGTCCAGCGTGTCTACCAATTCCACCACTCGAGCGGTAGTTAAAATCTATTTATAAGTCTTGAATAATTTTGTACTCAAGGCGGGACTTGAACCCGCACGAGCATTACTGCTCACTGGATTTTAAGTCCAGCGTGTCTACCAATTCCACCACTCGAGCAGATAAATAGATTTTAGAGCGAAAAACGGGGTTCGAACCCGCGACCTCAACCTTGGCAAGGTTGCGCTC
>JBEBXO010000059.1:0-16918 GCA_040391585.1 Paenimyroides ummariense
AGCAACGGACTGAAAATCCGTGTGTCCCTGGTTCGATTCCTGGAGGTACCACAACAAAAAGCCGAAGATTTGTCTTCGGCTTTTTGTTTTAAAACTTTTATTGCTTTACAAAAATGCAATATTCAGTCTGCAGAAAACAAAGTATTACTTTTTAATCAGTTTTTTAACTGCCAAGCCAGTATCGGTTTTTATTTGTAATATATATGTGCCACTTACTAAATTTTCTACGTTTAACTGTATTTGGCTTTCGTTATTAAAATTCTGTGTGTTTAGTTCCTTACCATTACTATCGTAAATTGTAACTTGTTCTACCAACATGTTTTCGCTGTTGGTTATGTTTACCACATTTGTTGCAGGGTTGGGGTACATACTAAATTTAGCCGACACCATTTCGTTGGCACTTAAAATATACGCTGGTACACTTGGTAGTGCCGTAAGTTTAATATTATCGTATTTAACAATTGCACCTGGTTTTAAGTTATCTGTAGCAAACCATATATTATCAAAAGCTAATGATGTTGATGGATTCGCAACATCTGCCACAAAGAGGTTTAAAGTAGGTATATAAGAATATAGCTTTTTGTTATCGTAGTCTACAAACAATTCTATTTTTAACCACATGTTGTGCGGAAAAGTAGTGGCAGTATAGTTTTTTAATATTTTATAGGGACTCGCTGTTGCATTTTGATAAGTATCTATTAAATAATTAGATGAAGATGCTAAACGCATGCGTATAATTGCACTAGTACTTAAAAAAGTACCACTGTACGCATTAAACCAGCCTGTTCCGTACACTTCGTATTCGTACTTTAATACGTTGTTACCTGCGGTGCGGTTGTTCCATAACGCAGTTAGTATACCTTTATTTTGTAAAACAGTAACATATTCTGCAGATAAATTACCGTTTGTGGTAAAACTAACCACATTGCCTTTGCCTGTTTCGGGCGTAATCATTGCCGTTGCACTTGCATTGGCTTGTCTATTTGTTACCCAACCGCCTTGCCCTGCAGTGGCACCAGTATAATCGGTATTTAAATGCCCAGTGGGGTAATTGTTAAAATCTTCGTTCAATAATACTTGGCTATTGCCAATAAATGTTGGTAAACAAGTTGTTATTAAAAATATAGTTTTTTTCATTATTTTATTTTTTAGTTGACTAATGTACTTTAAAAGTATTAAATAAAAAAAAAAAATATAAAAATTTAACAATTACATTTACATTAATTAACTTTTAAAATTTATAACATATGAAAAAATGTACCATTGCCCTAATGGGCTTGTTTGCGCTTACAGCGTGTAGTGATGAGGTGTATCAAGATGAGGTAAATATGCATCAAACCGAAACTTTTGAAAATAATACGGAAGGCGGAATAAAACCATTCACAAGTTCTGCGGGTTATGATTCTCCTTTTTTTCCTGCTGGAAGTTCGTTAAACGACGGAATAACAACCACTTTTAGAAACACTACGCCTTTGCTACTTGAATTAACACCTTATGGGCTAGATTTTTCTGTAAAAACCTATTTATCTTCATTATTACAAACTTATCCACCACAAGATCCAAATATGGTGATTAATCTATTCGAAGGTAAAAATTTTTTTATAATGCCTGGAACTGTAGAAACAAATTCAGATTCAGGCGCACCATTGGCAGTTAATGCACCGCCTTATACTAATTCAACAGGTACTATTATATATGATTTTGGAAGTTGGACACCCAATTGGCGTATGTACCACCATGGTAAAATTTATTATTTTAAATATAAGATATACAATGCTATGGGCGTGCCATTTGAAGAGGGGTATATTAGACAGCAATTTTATGGAGAATTAGATAATTCTGATGATGTAACTTCAATGGATCCTAATTGGGAAAAAGTAGGAAACGCTGATGGTCTTTTACCTTTGCATGATGTGGCTGTAATGTATCATACAACCCAAGATGAGATGTGTCTTACAAACAAACCGGGTTATACAACCCCACCATTATTAAGTAATATTTCTATTACAGATCCCACTACAGGAGCAAACCATACATTGGAATTTACGTCGAACGCTTCTGGAATATATGTGAATTTTAATTAATACTGAATAATAGGTTTAAATTACAAATAAAAGCAACCATAAAATTTGGTTGCTTTTATGTTCAAATCGGCTCGAACCGACGGGTTTCTTTTAATCTTATTAAATGATTATTGTATTTTTAGTAGCAAAAAATCGGTTAAGCAACCGATTTTTTTGTTTTATTCAGTATTACCGAAAGTATAATGTAAAAGGCTATAATCAGCGGAATCGCTTCAAACCTAAAAAATAAAAGCAGTAAGGCACATATTCCCAGAAAAAGAAGCGTTAGTTTATTATCGCTCAAATTTTTGTTTTTCGTTTTTAACGAAAACAACGGCAATTCGGCATTCATAATAAAGGCACTAAATAAACTTATTCCTACCAAAACATACGGATTGCTAAATAAGTTAATTACAAAATCGCTTTCGGTTGTATTTGTTATTAATGGAATGCTTAAAATAAACAAGGCATTTGCGGGTGTTGGTAAACCAATAAAACTATCGGTTTGGCGAGTGTCTATATTAAATTTAGCCAAGCGCATACAAGCTCCCAACGTAATTACAAAACCAATAAACGGTACCAGTTTCATGTAAAAAGTATCGTCTGTAATGGTGTATTGTTCGTAATTTTCTTGGATATGTGCCAGCATTTGGTACATCACCACACCAGGAACCACACCCGATGTAACCATATCTGCTAGAGAATCTAACTGAACTCCTAAAGGACTTGATACTTTTAACACGCGCGCTGCAAATCCGTCCCAAAAATCAAAGAAAATACCTAAACAAACCCAAAAAAAAGCCATTTGCAGGTTGTCGTCAAAAGCATACACTAACGCAACTAACCCAGATAATAAATTTAAAAGTGTAATTACATTAGGAATGTGTTTTTTTATTGTCATCAATTGTATAATTTTATTATAAAAACAAAAGTAAACAATAAGTTGTAAGTATTTAGAGTTTATATATTGTAAAATTTTGTAATATTTGTAAAAATTATCAAAGTGAAAAAAGGTTTCATACTATTGCCTTTACTTTTTGTTACGGCTTTAACGCAGGCGCAAACTGCTAGGAAATATTCTAACGAGTTTTTAAATATTGGGGTAGATGCCGCATCATTTGGTATGGCAAACAGTGTTATTGCACAAACGGGCAATGTTAATTCGGGTTATTGGAACCCTGCCGGATTGATCCATTTGCAAGATAAACAGATTAGTTTAATGCATGCAAGCTACTTTGCAAACATTGCGCAATACGATTATGCTGCTTTTGCAATGCCGATCGACGAAAAAAGTGCTTTGGCAATTTCTGCTATTCGTTTTGGGGTAGATGACATTATGAATACCACTGAATTAATCGATCAAAACGGAAATATTGACTATAACCGTATTTCGTTGTTCTCTGCTGCCGATTACGCTTTTAATGTGTCCTATGCTCGAAAATTAGCTGTCGAAGGTTTATCTTTAGGTGCTAATGCAAAAATTGTTCGCCGTGTAATTGGCGATTTTGCTAAATCTTGGGGATTTGGGTTAGATGTTGGTTTGCAGTATCATACCGACACTTGGAAATTTGGTTTAATGGCTCGCGATATTACCACTACCTACAATGTGTGGAATATTAACGAAGCCGAATTTGAAAAAATTAAAGGCGCAGTTGAAGGTCAAAACCAAACCTTGCCCGAAACTACCGAACTTACCTTACCTAAGTTGCAGTTAGGTGTTGCTAGAGATTTTGCGTTAACAGAGAAATTTAATTTAACGGCAGCAGCTGTTCTTCATACCGAATTTTACGAAACCAATGCCGTTATTTCAACATCTTCTTTCAGTATTCAGCCATCGGTTGGTTTTGAATTTGGATACGATAAAATGGTTTTTGTACGTGCGGGTGTTGGAAATTTTCAAAATGAAATGCAGATCGATAATTCCGAAAAAGTTACCTTTCAGCCCAACGTTGGTTTAGGTTTTAAATACAAAGGCATTCAGGTAGATTATGCTCTCACCGATATTGGCGATCAAAGTGCATCGCTTTATTCAAACATTTTTTCTTTAAAACTAGATTTAGGAATTTTCACAAAATCAAATGAATAATTTAATAGCAAAATTTAAACAGCAAATCGCATTATTGGTTTGTTGTTTTTCTTTTATAACCCTAGCGGCACAGCCCGAAACTTTATCAGAAAACGCCGAAATTAGCGTATTAACCTGCGGTACAGCAAACGAAATGCACACCCTTTTTGGTCATACTGCCTTGCGAATAAAAGATGTAGATCAAAATTTAGATGTGGTTTATAATTGGGGAATGTTCGACTTTAGAACGCCTAATTTCTTAAGCAAATTTGTAAAAGGAAACTTGCTTTATTATTTAGATGTTGATCCATTTAACGATTTTTTGTACAATTATACTGTTGATAATAGGGAAGTGGTTGAACAGGTATTAAACTTGTCTTATACTGAAAAATTAAATATTTGGACAGAAATAAACCGACAGTTAAAAGGAACCGATCGTTATTACACCTACGGTTTTATTAGAAACAACTGTACAACAAAGGTGGTTGATGTGATTAATAAGGCAGTAAAGAAACCTTTAAATACAGATTTTCCTGAAAATAATCATTCTTACAGATACATTTTAAACGAGGGCTTAAATCAGCATTATTTTGAAAAATTAGGCATTAACCTTTTGTTTGGATATGCAACTAACAAACAAGCCGATCTGATTTTTTTACCCGTAAAGTTGAAAGACGGAATTACTTTCAATAAAAACATTTTAAAATCGCAAGAAACATTAAATACTGTAACCAATACGTCAGCAAATAATTTAAATTCTGTTTATACACTTTGGGTTATTGTTGCTGTGGTTTTTGTTGGAGTTTTTAATAAAAAATGTCGACTTGTTTATTTCTCTTTAACAGCGCTTTTTAGTTTGTTTTTGGTGGCAGTATGTGTATTTAGTAACCATGTTGAGCTACAATTTAATGCCTTAATTTTGTTTTATAACCCCATTTTTATGTTAGCAATAATTTTAAAAAATAAAAAACTGTTATTTTTAGCAACCTTTATAACGGTTATAGGTTTGATATTTATGGGATTAGAATTAACAGTAGTTGCAGCTCCTTTAATTGTGTTAAATTTGGGTTATATAATGGTATTATTTTTGTGTAGAAGTAAAGACATAATATCTTTGCAAACCTTAAAAAAATAACACATGTTTGGTTTTTTTAAAAAGAAGAAAACACTTAAAGAACTTATACCCGATAATTTTGTTGATATACATTCTCATCTTTTATATGGATTAGATGATGGGGCGAAATCATTACAAGACACACAATCTTTAATTGCCGATTTAAAATCGTTTGGTTTTTCGCAATTTATTACAACACCCCACACTACACCTTTAGTTTGGGAAAATACAAAAGAACAGATTGTAAATCAGTACCAAAAAGTAAAATCAGAATTAAACGTACCCGAAAATGAATTTCGTGTAGCATCGGAATATTTAATAGACGATTCTTTTTTAAAGCGTTTAGAAAATGAAAAACTGTTAACCGTAAAAGATAATTATGTGTTAATAGAAATGTCGTACATTAATCCGCCTATACAGCTTTATGAAATTATAATGGAATTAAACTCGTTAGGATACCAACCTATATTGGCGCATCCCGAACGATATAATTTTTATAAAAACGATTACGATAGCTTTAAACGATTAAAAAGTGCGGGTTGTATGTTTCAAATAAATATGTTAAGTACAACAGGTTATTATGGAATGGGAATTGCAACTGTTGCCGACTATCTTTTAAAAGAAAATATGTACGATTTTGCAGGTAGCGATGTGCATCATCAAAAACATATCAATGCTTTTAGCAGCGAAATTAAAGTGAAAAATAGCGATGCTTTTGAAAATGTTTTATCTAAAAACATCTTTTTTAAACAATAATTTTTCATTTTTTTAAAGACTTAAAATTAAGTTCTACTTTACTATAATAAGGGGTTCACAAGAAAAATGTGAACCTTTTTTTATGAGTAAAAAGTTAACGAAATCTTATAAAAACGCTGTTAATCAATGCTTTGTGATGTTTTTTGTATATTTGCACAGGAAATTCAAATAGTGACAGTGTTTGAGAAATGATTTGGAATGATAAAAAAATGTTCTTATTTTATTGTAACAGCCAGTGCAATTGCTCTAATAACTATGGCTTTTAAAGGTGTTGAAACAACTTTAATAACAAACGATTATTATAAGGTTAACCAACCTTTGGCTTATAATGTATCAATAGAAAATGCAGAGGAAAAAGTAGATGAAAAGTTGAATGCAATTGATTTTTCTATTGAAACCAATAATTCTTTTATAGATTTTAAAGAGGCATTGGCAATTAGAGAGTCGAACGGAGATTATAAATCGGTTAATTCTTACGGATATATGGGTAAATACCAATTTGGAAAAGGTACACTTAAGTATATCGGATTAAAGAATATTCAAAACTTTTTAAACAATCCGGCGTTACAAGAAAAAGCTTTTGTAGCTTATGTGCAAAAAAACAAATGGATTTTGCGTAGAGAGATTCAAAAGTATGTTGGAAAAACAGTAAGCGGAATTTTAATTACAGAATCTGGAATTATTGCCGCAGCACATTTAGGAGGTGCAGGTTCTGTACAAGATTTTTTACGATCGAACGGAAAAGTATCCTTTGTAGATGGTTACGGTACAGATATTAAAACCTACTTAAAAACTTTTGCAAACTACGATATAGCGCAAATTAAGGCAGAAAAAAATCCAAAAATACTAACAAGCTAAAAAGTGTTTTATAAAATAAAAGAGTCCTAATTTAATTAATTAGGACTCTTTTATTTATTAAGGTTACTTTTATAATGAAGAATTAATTAACCTCTTGCTTTTTTCTTGCTGTTAGATTTGGTATTACCTACTTTAGTCATAGCATTTCTAAATCCAACAAAATCTGATGCAGAATATTGATCGATAAATCTACGTGTTGCAGGATCTAACCAATAAGCTCTGTCTTTCCATGAACCACCTTTAATAACACGCGAATTGTTGTTAATTAAACTTGTTCTAGAAGCTGAATCATCTAATGTATAAGTTAAATTACCTTCGGCGTCATAAGCGGCACCATTTTGAGGTGAATTGTACATAGTACCTTGTTGACCTACATTTTGGAAAGCGTCGCCATCTTTATAAGCAATACTGTTATCGCCTTGGAAATTGCGTCTTAAGAATGTGTCTTCTGTACCAACTGCTTCTTTTTGAACTTCACCTGGTAATGCACGCGGACGTAATTTTCCGTTTGGTAAGGTGTCGTATTCAATATTTGTACTTACAACTTGTACGGTACCATCTGGTCCAATAACACTTTTGTTGTAAACGTTTCCACGGAAATAGTTCATATCGTTTACTTCAGAAGAAATTGCCGGACGGTAAACATCTGCAACCCATTCCGCAACGTTTCCTGCCATATCGTATAATCCCCAATCATTTGCTGGGAACGATTTTACAGCAGTAGTGATTTCACCAGCATCTGTAGACCATCCTGCGATACCGCCGTAATCTCCACGTCCTTGTTTAAAGTTAGCTAAATAGTCTCCTTTAGATTTACGTGAGTTTGTACGAACATCGTCAGATCCCCAAGGATATTTGTTTCTTCCTTGTTGGTTGTTATATACACGGTCTGATTTTCTTATGCTTGCTGCATATTCCCATTCAGCCTCTGTTGGTAAACGGAATTCTGCAGAAAAGATACCGTATTCCATTTTAGCATATACACCAGTTTGTCCGTCTTTTGCACGGTTTTTAACACCTTTAAATACAATGCTGTCGTTTCCTGCATAAGCTTTGCTTGGCGCATTTAAATAAGTGTTGGTAGAGAATGATTGTTCTCCGTAAACCTTATCTGTTTTAGCACCCTTAGCAATATAGCCAGCACGCTCTAAGTTTAATTCGTTTACACGGTCGGTTCTCCATTTAGAGAAATCGTTCGCTTGTACCCATGAAACACCAACTACTGGGTAGTTTGCATAAGCAGGGTGGCGTAAATATGTATTTGTTAAAGTTTCTGTAAACCCTAACTGATTGCGCCATACTAAAGTGTCAGGTACGGCAGAAGAGTATATCTGACGGTATCTTGCTTCAGTTGGTGGGTAAACCGCTTTGGTCCAAGACAAATATTCTGTGTACATAAGGTTGGTAACCTCTGTTTCGTCCATAAAGAACGATTGTACGTATTGTTGTGTAGCGCTGTTGTTCCATTCGCCCATAACATCATCTTGTACGCGTCCCATTGTAAATGTACCCCCTTCAATAGCAACCATTCCGTAAGGAACTTCGGTGCCATCGTATGACGTGTTATATTGGAAACCACCTTTTTTGTCGTTGATCTTCCAGCCGGTTGCCGAAGACGACGTGGCATTACTGTTTCCACAACTTGTTAGTCCAATCGACGCTGCCATTACAGCTATCAATTGTAGTGTCATAATTTTATTAATCTTCATTGTTAAAGTAGGTAATAAATTTCGTTGCAATATAATAATTAGCTTTTGATTAACAATATTAAAATCAAAAATATTTAAAAAAAACTTAAAAAATGAAAAATATTAGTGTCTTACTATACGTTGTAGTCATAAATGTAATTATTTTAATTATTTTTATCAAATTATTAATAGATGTTTATCTCTATCATAAATGAAAAGACTGTTACCTGTTTTTGCTTTCTTTGGTTTTTATGGTGCTAATGCCCAAACTAAAGATGTTCAATTGCAATGGACCGAGCAAACCATTACTATAAGTAGTGAAGAAAGCTTTTTTGTGCCAAGTTTTCAAGCGGAATATTTTACTTACAATTCCAGCAATAAAGTTGTGAGTGCAAGTGCTGTTATTAATAATGCACAAGGCAATAAAGTACGTATTGTTTCGCATAAATTGCAGGCTATCGATATATCAAAATATAAAGATATCAACCCTAAAAATATTCCAACTGAAATTAACCCGAGTGTACGGCTTTTTATTACAAAAGGGGTACAATCTGCAATTGTAGATTTTAATCCAATTATTAAAACCGCAAACGGATATAGCAAAGTTACCAATGTGGTTTTTGAAATTTCTGGTGCTAAAGACGGCAATATTACCCACAAAGACATTAATGTAGAAAATTCTGTTTTAGCCCAAGGTGGCTGGTATAAGTTTAAGGTTAACGAAACAGGTGTTTATAGGTTAGATCGTAACTTTTTTGCCAAATTAGGTGTCCCGAACGATGTTGATCCACGAACAATTAAAGTTTATGGTTATGGGGGCGATATGTTGCCCCTTGCAAACAGTAAAAACCTTTATTTTGACCTGCCCGAAGTTGCTATTCAGTTTCAGGGCGAGCAAGATGGTACTTTAAACGATGGCGATTATGCACTTTTTTATGCCGTAGGTACAAAAGGCTGGAGTGCCGAAAATGCCACACATTTAAACCTGTATAGTAACGATGCGTATTATTTTGTAACCTACGGCGGAACTGCCGGCAAGCGTATGCAAAACTACATTGAACCTACTAGTGCGGCAACTGTTACGTACAACGATTATATTGCGCGATCGTACAGCGAAGTTAATAGCAAAAACATTGTACAGTTAAGTAGAAAAACTTTTGGTGAAGACTTTAATACAGATTTTAATAAACAGGTTGTGTTACAAACGCCTATGTTAAATTCGGCAAAACCTGCAAAAATTGGTGTGAATGTAGCGGCAATTTCTCAAAACGAGTCGTTCTTTAATATTAGTTTAAACAATCAGCAAATTGGTACAAGGTCTGTTAATGGAAAATTGACAAGTGTTTTAGGTGGCGAAGGGTATTTCTTGCACGAAATGAATTTAAACAGCGAAACCAATACCTTTGTTATTACCTTTAATAATAACGGAGTGCCATCTGCACGCGGTTTTTTAGATTTTGTAGCTATTGATTATTACAAACATTTAGCAGGTTACAACAAGCAGTTTAAATTTAATTTCGCCGATGCTGTTTCGCAAGTAGGTGTAGGGGCTTTTCAAATTAACAACGCTCAATCAATTGCGGAGGTTTGGGATGTAACCGATCGATACAATCCAACATTTAAAACAAATTCAGCAGGTTCAATCAATCTTAAAATGCCTTTAGGGGAATTAAGAGAATTTGTAGCGGTAGATCAAAATGATATCTACCTTCCGGCAGATGCTGCAAATCCTAAAATGGTCAATCAAAATTTAAAGGGAACCATTTTGGCAGACGGTAATGTAGATTACTTAATTATTACAAACAACGAACTGGTTTCTGCTGCAAATCGTTTGGCAACTATTCATAGAACGCAAAGCAATTTAAATGTAAAAGTTGTTCCGTTAGATATTATTTATAACGAATTTTCATCGGGTCAGCAAGATGTTGTAGCTATCCGTAATTTTATTCGTTATGTTTATCTTGCGGGTAATAAAACCTTAAAGTATGTCAATTTAATGGGCGATGCTTCTACAGATTATTTTGATCCTAATTCAAATAAAGTACCTATCTTTCATTATCTTAAGAGCGAGTTTGATTCAGTGTATCCTTCTTCTGATAATTTTAACGATTGGGGTACGTTTGCAACCGATGATTTTTATGCGTTGTTAGATGAACCCGAAAATATTTTAACAACTCAAAATTATAAAGGAATTGATATAGCTGTAGGTAGAATGCCCGTTACAACCACGCAGGAAGCCAACGCGATGATTAGTAAAATAGAACAATATTTAAGTAAAGATAACGCTGGTAGATGGAAAAATGTTTATACAGCACTTGCTGATGATGTAGATAATACTGGTGATAAAGATTTACAGGTTGCTATGAATGATATGGCTGATGAATTGGTAGCAAGTAAACCTTATTTTAACGTAAAGAAAGTTATAGCCGATTCGTACCAACAACAAGTTGTGGCAGGCGGACCAAGGTATCCAAAAGCTAAAGAAGATTTTTTAAGCGGAATAAATAACGGAAGTTTGGTTGTTAGTTATTTAGGGCATGGTTCTGCAACGGGCTTAGGTGGCGAACGCTATTTTGAAATTCCCGATGTTGAAAAACTAACAAATGCAGATAAATACCCGTTGTTTATTATTATGACGTGTGATTTTACACGTTTCGATGATCCTACACAAAAATCGGGTGGTGAATTTTTGTATTTACGTGAAAAATCGGGCGCCATTGGTATTTTTGCAACAACAAGAAAAATTGGTGTTAGTAATGCAGAAAGAGCAACCAAAGTAGGTGCAAAGTGGCTGTTTGATTACAATAACAATTTACCCGATTTATCAATGGCGGAAGCGTTAATGTATATGAAAAACGATAGTGTTTTCGAGCAAGGGATGATTGCTTTTATTGGTGATCCTGCATTAAAACTGGCAATGCCTAAACCAAATATTGTTATTACACATGTAAACGAAGAACCTATCGAGAATTTTACCGGAAGTTTACGTGCTTTGGATCGCGTGAAATTAAAAGGACAGGTTGCTACCGAAAGCGGACAGATTGTTTCTAATTTTAACGGAAATCTGGCGGTTCAATTATTCGATAAAAATCAAGAAAAAACCACTTTATTAAACGATAAAGCAAGCTACCCTCCAGGTACAGTGATTAGCCCTATGACTTTTACAACTTTGGGAGAAACTGTTTTCCGTGGAAATGCATCGGTAACAAACGGAGTTTTCGAAATTGAATTTGTGGTTCCTAAAGATATTAAAATTGCCGTTGGTGAAGGTAAAGCAAGTTTTTATGCGGTAAAAGAAGCTACTGTTTTAGATGATTACACTGGTGCAAACACCACTATTAAAATTGGTGGTGTAAACGAAAATGCTGCCGAAGATAATAAAGCGCCACAAATTAAACTATTCATGAACGACGAAACCTTTATTTCGGGAGGTATAACCAACAATTCGCCTTTATTTTTAGCACATTTAGAAGATGAAAACGGTATGAATACTGCCAGTGGAATTGGTCATGATATGGTTGCAATTCTAGACGGCGATGAGAACAATCCTATTGTAATGAACGAGTTTTACGAAACCGAACCTAACAATTTCATGAAAGGTTTTATAAATTATCCGTTCAGTAATTTAAAAGAAGGTTTGCATACCATTACATTTAAAGGTTGGGATGTGTACAATAATTTGGCAACTGCAACGTTAGACTTTGTAGTGGCTGCCAATACAGGTTTGGTTTTAGATAAAGTTCTAAATTATCCTAATCCGTTTGTGGATTATACCGAATTTTGGTTTCAGCACAACCGACCAAACGAAACATTGCAGGCGCAAGTTCAAATATTAACAGTTTCTGGTAAAATTGTAAAAACCATTAACCAAACAATTGTTTCAGACGGAATTCTGTCAAAAGATATCAAATGGGACGGTCGCGATGATTTCGGCGATAAAATTGGTAAAGGCGTGTATATCTATCGTTTAAAAGTAAAGTCAACAATTTCTGGCGAACAAGCAGAAAAAATCGAAAAATTAGTTATCTTGTAGTTTAATAAATCTATTTAAAAACTAATTTTTATATTTGTTCCATATAATAAAAAATACATGAGAAAAATTTCAATAGCAGTTGTGAGTTTGTTTGCTGTAAATTCAACATTTGCACAACAAGAACTACCATTACCCGAAGCGTATCAGCCTGCAATAACAACAGGTGTTACGTTTTTAACAATATCTCCCGATGCCCGTTCTGGCGGATTAGGTGATATGGGTGTTGCTACCACAGCCGATGCTTTTTCGCAATTCTACAATCCTGCAAAATATGCTTTCGCAGAAAAACAGCAAGGTTTTGCTGTTTCATATACCCCATATATGTCAAAAATTTCCAGCGATATTGCTTTAATGGGGTTAAGCTACTACAACCGTGTTAACGAACGTAGTGCACTTGCTGGTAGTTTGCGCTATTTTAGTTTAGGCGAAATTAATATGACAGATAATACTGGTGGATCTTTAGGAAATGTAAAGCCTAATGAATTTTCTGTCGATTTTTCTTATACCATTAAATGGTCAGAAAACTTTGCAATGGCAGTTGCAGGTAGATACATTAGTTCTAACCTTAAATTACCTCAAGATGGTGAAGATGCCGCAAGTACCTTTGCTTTTGATGTAGCTGGTTACTACGAAAGTGACCGTATACAAATGAGTAATTCCGAAGGGAGATTGCGTGCTGGTTTCAATTTTCAAAACATGGGACCAAAAGTAAACTACACCGGCGATTTGCAAATGGCAAGTAATATACCAACAACCTTGCGTTTAGGTTTGGGGTACGATTTTATTTTAGATAATTACAACACCTTAACCGTTTACGGTGAAACTACTAAACTAATGGTGCCTTCTAATCTGGAACCTACTTTTAGAGATACAAATGGTAATGGTGAATACGATGCTGGCGAGCAAGTAAATACTCGTTTTCAAGAATACCGTGATATAGGTTGGTTTTCGGGAATGTGGAAATCGTTTGGTGATGCGCCAGGTGGTTTTAGTGAAGAAATGAGCGAGTTTACTTGGGCTTTAGGTGCAGAATATTGGTATCAAAATTCATTTGCTTTCCGTTTAGGATATTTTAACGAAGCAGAAGATAAAGGTGCACGTAAATTTGCTACTTTGGGTGCAGGCTTTAAGTACAATATTGTAAATGTAGATGTTTCATATTTGTTGTCAACAGGTAAAACACAAAGTCCGTTAGAAAATACTCTGCGTTTTTCTTTAACATTTAACTTTGGTAGAGATTATTTTAAAAACTAAATTTTAATCAATTTATAGTTAAGTCCAAGCGGTTTCGTTTGGACTTTTTTTAACTGTTTTATGAAAACTATTCATATCAATACAATCTTACATTCTTTTAGTTCGATTAATCATTTACCCGATTACGTTCAAAATTTAATGAATCAGGCAGTAGAAATCAGATCAAAAGCATACGCACCTTATTCAAATTTTCAGGTAGGTGCCACCGTATTATTAAAAAGTGGTACGGTTGTTTTGGGATCAAACCAAGAAAATGCAGCTTACCCATCGGGATTGTGTGCCGAACGAACTGCTGTTTTTTCAGCAGGTGCCAATTATCCTAACGATGAAATTGTGTGTATTTGCATTTCGGCATCTTCTACTTTAAAAGATACATTAGAGCCAATTCCGCCTTGTGGCGCATGCAGGCAATCGTTGTTGGAATATGAAAACAAACAAAAAAGCGATATTCCAATTTATTTTATTGGCAAATCGGGTGAGGTAGTTCAATCGCCATCAGTTCAAAATTTATTGCCTTTTATTTTTAAAGAAGACAGTTTGTAAACTTTTAATCAAAAATCATTTCTTACTTTTGGTTTTTTAAAGCAGCGTTTTTGTTGCGGTATTAAATATTTTTATGATAAAATCAATTTGTTGTATTGGTGCCGGATACGTTGGTGGTCCTACAATGGCAGTCATTGCATTAAAAAATCCACATATAAAAGTTACGGTTGTCGATGTAAACCAGGAACGGATTAACGCTTGGAATGCAGAAGATTTAAATTTGTTGCCTGTGTACGAACCCGGTTTAGCAGAAATTGTTGCAAAAACCCGAAACGTAAATTTGTTCTTCAATACCAACGTTGAAGAAGCAATAGACGCTTGCGACATGATTTTTATTTCGGTAAACACACCAACCAAAACTTACGGAATAGGCAAAGGTATGGCTGCCGATTTAAAGTATATCGAACTTTGTGCCCGCCAAATTGCCCGTGTAGCAAAAAACGATAAAATTGTAGTAGAAAAATCAACGTTGCCTGTTCGTACTGCATCAACCATAAAAAGTATTTTAAAACAATCGCAGAATAATGTAAAGTTCGAAATTTTATCGAACCCCGAATTTTTGGCAGAAGGCACCGCAATTGCCGATTTGCTAAATCCCGATCGTGTGCTTATAGGGGGCGATTATCATACGCAAGAAGGTAAAAAGGCTATTGATGCGTTAAGTAGTATTTACTTGAACTGGGTAAGTAACGATAAAATAATTACAACGAATATCTGGTCCAGTGAATTGTCTAAACTTACTGCAAATGCTTTTTTGGCGCAAAGAATTTCGTCAATCAATGCCATGTCTGCTATTTGTGAAGCCACCGAAGCAAATGTAGATGAGGTTGCCTATGCCATAGGTAAAGATAGTCGTATAGGAGAAAAATTTCTAAAATCATCGGTAGGTTTTGGTGGTTCTTGCTTTCAAAAAGATATTTTAAACCTAGTGTACATAGCCAAAACGTATGGTTTAAACGAAGTAGCCGATTATTGGGAACAGGTAATTTTAATGAACAACTACCAAAAAAAGCGTTTTGCACAAAAGGTAGTTCAAAAAATGTTTAACACCGTTTCAGGGAAAAAAATCGTGATGCTAGGGTGGGCGTTTAAAAAAGATACCAATGATTCCCGTGAATCTGCAGCCATTAACGTTGCACATTATTTAATCGAAGAACAAGCCGAACTGCACATATACGATCCAAAAGTAACTGCCCAGCAAATTTTTACCGATTTAGAACAAATAACTGGCGAAAATTTATCGCAATTACAACAAAAAATTAAGGTGTATAATAGTACAGAAACAATTTTTAAAAATGCACATGCCATAGTAATTTTAACCGAGTGGGATGAATTTAAAACCTATAATTTTGCAACTATTAAAAACGAAATGTTAGAGCCGTCCTTTATTTTCGATGGACGAAACATTTTAAACGCAAACGAAATGCAGCAAATCGGCTTTCAATATTACAGTATAGGTAAATAATAAATTCTCGGGCGTTCCCCTTCAATCGGTTTTCATAACCCAATTTAGTAAAACAGAAAATCAAGGGTGTCGTACAAAATTCAAGTAAGTAGTCGGGTCGGGTTATTCGCTCCAAGTCCTCGTTTGTTCCGCTTCGCTATACAAACTGTGGGCTATCCGCTGCTATCCCTAACGCGAAATTTTGTTTCAAGTTTCATGTTTTAGTACTCCATCAAAGTGTCGTATTTTATAGATGAATGAATAGCGTCGGACTTTAGTCCGATGCAATAAGTCAGCATCATGTAAGGCTTTAGTCAAAATGTTTAATTATATTACCAGTGCAATCCGTGGTTAATTTGTAACTTCCAGTGAAGTCGAGAAGTCAAAAGACTCTTTCTTTATTTTTTGTACAATGTAATGTAGTTTTTAAAAAAATCCGAGTAAATCTGTGTAATGTGTTGCTAAAAGTAACGTCACGCTCGTGGAAATTAGAAACCTATCCGAGCAAATCTGTGTAATTCGTGGTATATATAAAAAATATCACTGCTCTTGCAAGCGTCACGCTCGTAGAAATAACAAACTCATCCGTGTAAATCTGTGTAATCCGTGGTTAAAAATAACTTCACGTTCGTTGAAATTAGAAACTTATCCGAGTAAATCAGTGTAACCCTTTTAATTTGGTACTTCGAGCGAAGTCGAGAAGTCAAAAGTTTCTTTCTTTATTTTTTTGTTATGTATAGTTATAGTTTAATATAAAAATCCGTGTAAATCTGTGTAATCCGTGGTTAAAAATAACATCACGCTAGTGGAAATTAGAAACTTATCCGTGCAAATCAGTGTACCCTTTTAATTGTGCACACCGAGCGAAGTCGAGAAGTAAAAAGTTACTTTCTTTATTTTTGTGTTAGGTATAGTTATAGTGTAATATAAAAATCCGTGCAAATTCAGTGCAATCCGTGGTTAAAAATACCATCACGCTCGTAGAAATAACAAATTCATCCAGTAAAATCTCTGCAATCCGTGGTTAAATCAAAGAATATAAATACAATTTCAGCTAAACATCCATCACCAATCATCCAACATCAAACACAAATAAATTA
>JBEBXO010000060.1:0-16438 GCA_040391585.1 Paenimyroides ummariense
CCAGGACCCCAACATTAAAAGTGTTGTGCTCTACCAACTGAGCTATCGAGTCTTTTACCTTAGCAAACAACTGCATTGCTTATCTGTTAAGGTGGTGCAAATGTATAATTACTTTTTAAAACAACAAAGTTTTTTTAGTAATTTTTGGTTGGTAAAATCATTTTTTTATAAACAAATAGTGCTTTATCTTAATTAAAAATCACATAATATACTGTGAACCAAAATTATAATTTAAATTAATTGGTTTATAATCTAATCATTTTTCATTGTGTTAAATTGTTAATTATATTTGTATCAAAATATCAGAATTAAAAAAACCATTTATCATAAATCGTTACTTTCCATGAAAACTGTTTCGCTAATAGGAATATATACTATTGAAAACCAAAACAATGTGCATGTTTTAGAACTTCTTTTTAGAAGTTCTGCCGAAGAGGTAGATCTTGACCAAATAACACAAGCTATTCAAGATACCGACCGGTTAAATTGGCAAGCACCTTATAACGAATGTTATTTAAACGAATTAGGAAACAAGGTAATTGGAAATTATAACACAGTTCCTATCAATTGTGATTACACACGCGTAGCGTTCTTTTTTCACTATTTAAATTTTAATGAAGAGTTAATTACTAGTCACGGAAACATTCTTTTGGTACAGCCTACCCCTATTCCCGATCGTTTACAAAAAATAATGTTTTACGAACTTCCTTAATTATAGCTATATTCATTTATAAAAAAATAATCAAATGAATTTTTGGTTGTTTGTGTTTTAAATTAATCACATACATTTATTGAATCATAAAAATGCAAAAAAAATATTGTGTATTTAAAAAAACAAGTATATTTGCGCATCTAAAAACAAGAAAAAAATGATTTTATCTAACTTAAAAAAGGGAAAGAAACAGAACTTACGTCGAACTTCGTGAGTCATTTTCCTTTGGTTAGAAACCAGATATATCAGGAGCCTGTCATCACGACAGGCTCTTTTTTTTGTTATAATTCAACAACTTAACCCATCTATGAAAGTATTAAAATTTGGAGGAACCTCGGTAGGAAGTCCAGAACGCATTGAAAACCTGTTACCTATTATCAAATCGCAAACTGCAGCCCAGCACCTTGTGGTATTATCGGCAGTTTCGGGCACTACCAACGATTTGGTAGCCTTATCGGAACTGTATGCAAAAAAAGAAAGCAATGCTGCCCGTAACCACATTGACCAACTTTATGCAAAATACCGAAAGTTTACTGCCGAATTGTTTAAAACCACTGAAGGAAAAACGAATGCCGATGCTTTTATCGATCAAATATTCCAATTGCTGTATCATTTTGAAGATGCCGCTTTTACATCAACAGAAGAACGTATCATACTGGCACAAGGCGAAATTATTTCAACCACTTTGTTCCATTTACATTTAAAAGAAAAAGGAATACCTTCGGTACTATTGCCTGCATTAGATTTTATGCTTGTTGATGCAGATCACGAACCAGATGTTGATTATATCAAAACACATTTATCTAACGAACTTGCGAAGTATCCGAACGAAAATTTATTCATCACCCAGGGATACATCTGCAAAAATGCAAAAGGTGAAACCGACAATCTGCGCAGAGGTGGCTCTGATTACACCGCATCGCTTATAGGTGCTGCCTTACAAGCAGAAGAAATTCAGATTTGGACCGATATAGACGGTTTTCACAATAACGACCCGCGCTACGTGCCGCATACCACCCCAATTGCACATTTAAGTTTTGATGAAGCAGCCGAACTATCGTATTTTGGTGCCAAAATACTGCATCCGCAAAGTGTTTTTCCGGCAAGAAAGTACAATGTGCCGGTACGTTTGCTTGATACAATGAATTTAAGTGCATCGGGTACATTGATTTCTGGCGAAACTACTAATCAAAACCAGATTGTAGCCATTGCAGCAAAAGACGGTATCACGGCAATACGTATAGAATCGTCGCGCATGCTTATGGCATACGGATTTCTACGTCGGGTTTTTGAAGTTTTTGAACGATACAAAACTCCTATTGATATGATTACTACATCGGAAGTAGCTGTTTCGTTAACAATTGATCAAACAGAAAACCTTGCTGAAATAATTAAAGAACTACAAACTTTTGGTAGTGTTGAAACAGACAGTAACCAATCGATTATTTGTATTGTAGGCGATTTTAGAAAAAACAACCACGGGCATGCCACTATTGTTTCAGAAGCGGTAAAGCATATACCTATCCGCATGATTTCGTACGGAGGAAGCGAACACAACATATCACTACTTGTACCTTCTACCTATAAAATTGAAGCTTTAAGATCGTTACACAACCGATTGTTTTAAAAATAAACTTTAACCACTAATGTATGATTTATTAAACGATACATTGGTGGTTATTTTTTTTAACTATCCTATAAATAAACAACTTATCTTTATATTACAAACAGTATTGATTTATACTTTAATGTTCGTTTATGATCGACATTTAAGTACAAGAATTTCAGTCGGTTTAAATTATTAAAAATTAGTCTAAATAAGTCTTGCTAAAATAAAAGCTTTTAAATATTTTTGCAGTCAGAAAAAAAGAGATTCTTTTTATGTTGAAACTGCTGAAATATCTTCTGTTAATATGCTTACCGCTGTGTTCCAGCTTATGTAAGGCACAAAACTATTCATTAGAAATTTCGGTTACAGACAGTTTAAAAACCAACGTAAACGACGCTTTTATTCGTCTTACCAATGAAAACAACAGCGCCTACACCTATCAAACCAACACCTACGGTAAAATATCTGTTCATCTGCCAAAAGGAACTTACCTACTTGAAATAAACCACAGCACGTATAAGCCGTATCAAAAAAACATTGCCCTTTACCAGAATACACAAGAAAACATACGATTGCATTTTGATGGTAACCAACTACAGGAAATTGTAATTACCGCAAAAGAAAACAAAGGTTTGGTAACCTCTTCAAAAATAGACCGGCAGGCAATGGCGCATTTACAGCCAAGCAGCTTTACCGATTTATTGGAACTTTTACCAGGCGGGAAAGCAAAAGACCCCAGTTTAACACAAAACAATGCCATTAGCATACGCGAGTTTAAACAACCAAGCAGCGATTATACTTCCAATTCGTTAGGTGTACAGTTTATGATGGACGGAAACCCAATAAACAGTGCTGCCGATATGCAAACATCAGCCTATGCCGAACACATGGTTGCATCATCATACACGGTTACTTCTCGTCAAAACACTTCAACAGGTGTTGATATGCGTACTATATCAACCAACGACATTGAAAATGTTGAAATTATTCGCGGAATTCCGTCGGCATCTTATGGCGATTTAACGTCGGGCTTGGTGTTAATCAACAGAAAATCGGGCGAAAGCGAATGGCAAAGTCGATTAAAAATAGATGGTTTCAGCAAGCTGTATTACCTTGCAAAAGGCTTTAAAATCAATAAAAACTGGGATTTAAACACCAGTATCGATTATTTAGATGCCAAAGCCGATCCCCGAAACACCAATGAAAACTACCAGCGTTTTTCAGGTTCGGTACGATCTACTGCCCGTTTAAATTTAGGCATACACCGTTTAAAGTGGCAAACCAATTTAGACTACAACTTAAGTATTGATGATGAAACAGTTGATCCCGACACTGGTTATGCAAAAGTAGATGCGTATCAAAATAAAAAACAATCGGTTTCACTGGTAAACAATTTCGATTTAAAATTAAGATCGGGCTTTTTCAACAGACTGCAGCTAAACACATCCATCAGACAAGGATACGATGATTTAAAGCAAACCAAATTAAACCAGCTTGGTGGTCCAACGGCAGTATCTATTGCAACAGAAACAGGCGTAAACGAAGGTTATTTTCCGGAACTTACTTATGTTTCGTACTTAAAAACCGAAGGGCGTCCGCTGGATATGTCGTACAAACTAATT
Organism: Paenimyroides ummariense; assembly: GCA_040391585.1. GTDB lineage: Bacteria > Bacteroidota > Bacteroidia > Flavobacteriales > Flavobacteriaceae > Flavobacterium > Flavobacterium ummariense_A. The sequence continues at coordinate 3,944 of JBEBXO010000060.1, forward strand.
GCCGATGCCTTGTTTTTTACCGGAAAAATCTCTCATAATTTAGAAACAGGTTTCGATTTTAAATACTCTAAAAACAACGGTCGCGGTCAGATGTACGATTTGCTACAACCACCGTACAGAGAAATGAGTTTACGCCCAAGACCTTTTAATAACATTCCGGCACACCAGAATTTAGCCTTTTTTATAGGCGATAAAATGCAGTACGATTTTGAACAGCACGGCTTTATGCTTTACGCTGGTGCACGTGTATCAAAAATGCTGGGTATGCCTGACGAATATGCGTTAGGTAAAAAAGTATATGTTGAGCCACGGGTGAATTTGCAGTGGAACGCTCCTGTTGCAACCATAGCAGGTAAAGAACTGAAAACCGACGTTACCTTGGGTTACGGATCGTTATACAAACAGCCAACCTTACTAATGCTTTATCCGAATTTAAGGTACTACGATTTACAGCAGTTGAATTTTTACCACAGCAATCCCGATTTACGTTATGTAAATTTTATGACGTATGCCCTAGATGTAACAAACTATGATTTAGTGGCTGCCAAAAATGTAAAAAAAGAAATAAGACTGGATTTAGCATATGAAAACCATCAGTTTTTTATTACCTATTTTAATGAGGATATGAAAACCGGTTTTAGATCAGAAAATCATTTTAAAACATTTTATTATAAAAGATACGATGCCACTGGGTTAGATTTAGAAAACATGACCGAAAAACCCAACATTAACGATTTACCTTACGAAGAACGTTACAATTTTTCAGGTTATGCCACCAACCAAAACGGTAGCAGAACCCTTAAAAAAGGAATAGAATTCGGGTATCAATCACCGCGATTCAAACAAATAAATACGCGCTTAACCATAAACGGTGCCTGGTTTAAAACCAAATACGAAAACACCACACCGTATCACGAAAAACCGTCGCAATCTATCAACGGCGTTTCGTTTCCGTATGTAGGTATTTATAAAAACGATTACGGCTACCTTACAACGGGCTTAAACTATAACGCCATAGTAGACACCTATTTACCGCAATTAGACATGAACCTTTCGGTATCGTTACAAGGAACATTATTTTTAAACGAAGAAAGAGCTCCAAGAATTGCCGAACCTTATGCCTATTATGACAAAGACGGTAATGTGTTTGAATTTACCGAAGCAGACAAAACCGATTTATACAAGCAATGGCTGGTACGCAATGTATCTACTACCGATAACCTGGCTACCAAATATACCTTTGACGTGGTAGCCAACTTAAAAGCTACCAAACGTTTATACAGCAATTTAAAGGCATCGTTGTTTGTAAACAGACTGTTTAGTTACTATCAGCCTTACGACTTTAACGGAACTAAAATTGACCGAAACTTTTTTAACGAGCCTTATTTTGGAATGGAATTAACTTTTAATTTTTAACATATAACATAATGAAGAATAAATTTTATCTTTTAGCCTTATTGGCTGCCATGGGTATTGTTACCACTACTATTTCTTGTAACAGCGACGACAATATTGAAAGCATCAGCAGCACACCCTCTAAATTAACGGTGAAGCTTTCTGGCGATAACATTGCATCTGTAAAAAGTGTAAACATTGCTTTTAAAGAAGCCAACACGGGCGAAACATCTAATTTTGTAGTAACATCAACAAGTACAGAAATAGAACTTAAAAAAGGATCGTACACTGTAACAGCTAACGGAACGGTTCTACTTACAACAGGCGAAGAAATTGAAGCCGGCGGTACTACTACTTTAGATTTAACACAAGATACACAAAACGTAAACCTTACATTAGGTATTAAAATTTTCAGTGAAGATTTTATTATCGAAGAAGTATTTTTTACAGGTGTACAAACCTTAGAAGGGAAAAATTACAATTCAGGCAAATATTTCAAGCTTACCAACAATACAGGTAAAACCTTAAACACAGGCGGATTGTTAATTATGAAATCTGAATTAAACCCTTCTTCTAATTACATCCTTACACCTGAGATCAGAACAACCGATTTTGCTGTAAGTGGTGTAATGATGATTCCTACCAACTTAGGAAAAGATGTAGCACCAGGTGATTTTGTGGTAATTGCAGATATGGCTGCCAACCATAATACAGCAAATATTCCTGCATACGATTTAAGCGGTGCCGATTACGAATATCCTAATTTAGAAAGTACCGCTTTAGGTCAGGTAGACAACCCGGCAGTACCAGATGCAGTAGTTATTTATTCTTCGGCAAACTTTAATATGTTTTTATTACACAACCGCGGTTTTGAAAGTTATGCCATTGCGCGTTTCCCAGAAGGCGAAACACCTGAAACATGGTTAACTAACTATAAATACGATTATGAATATCCTAATGCGGCAGGAGGTATTACCAAAAAAAGTGCTTATAAAATACCTAATACATGGATTCTTGACGGTGTAAACTGTTCGGTAGAAGCAAAATGGACACACAACCCATTAGATGCATCTGTAGACAGCGGATGGACTGGTTGCGGAACTATTGACAGCGACCCGGCGCGTTACGGTAAAACCGTTCGCAGAAAAGTAATTGGAAGCATGGAAAACGGTAAAAAATTATACAAAGACACCAACAATTCTACCGAAGATTTCGTAAAAACATCGGTTTCAAGTTTTGTAAACGGTATTGTTCATTAATAACTAATTGATTTGAAAAGTTCGTTCCGCATATTATTTATAATCGCATTGTTACCGTTTTGCGTAAAAGCGCAAGACAGTTTATCGTTATATCCTAACATTTACAATCGGTTAGATCCGGTTAGAACTTTCAATGAAACCTATTACTATAATCCGGCAAACATGTCGGATTATAGTAATTATTCTTTTAACGATATTCAACTGAATCATTATCAGAATAATAAAAAAAACTACTTGCTACAAGAAGGAAACGCATCGCATACCACCGCTTTTAAAGCATCATCATACAAAAAACAAAAAAACAACCAAACTATCTGGGGTTCTGCATCGTATCAAAACACACAGTTAAAAAACATACAGTGGAACAATAATTTAGATTTGGATCGCATTGGTCCGTTGGTATTTGCCGATTCGGTTGGTGGCAAAACAAACGTACAAACCTATCATTTTACCGGAGGATACAATAAAAGTTTCACCAAATTCAGTTGGGGTGCACAAATGGACTATCAAGCAGCATTAAGTTACAAAACAAAAGATCCACGCCCTAAAAACACCACATCGAACCTGAATGCAGGCGTTGGCGCAAACTATCTTTTAGGCAGCCAATACAAAGCAGGTTTTTATGCGGGAATTAACCGCTACATACAAACATCAACCATTGCTTTTTCCAGCGAAGTACAAAAAGCCGCACTTTATCATATGAACGGCTTGGGAAATTACAACTTTTATTTTAGCAGCAGAACCAACAAATGGGTCTATGTTGATCTGGTACAGCAATACCAGGTTAGTTTAGGTACTACCGACAATTCGCTTGCTTTTAATGCGGGAATTTTAAAGGGAAAACTTACCAAAGATACTTTTATTAACAACCCAAGTTATGAAATTAACCGTTTAAGCAAAAACAGTTATTTTTTCAATATCCTGAAAACATTTGAATTATCAGACAACATAAAAATTGGAGCCAAAGTTGATTATCAATCGACAGAAAAAACCGGTACCGAAATTTATTACACCAACAATACAGACATCCTTCAAAAATTATTAGAAAAAGACAATTACCATTTTAAGACAAACGAAGTAAAAGGTCAGTTGTTCTTTCAATACCACACAGATCGATCTAATTTAACGATTATTCCTTATTTCGATCAGCAAGAAATCACCGAAAACAGATCAGACAACGGTGTTTTTCAAATATTTAATTATCAATATATAGGATCGCAAGTCACCTATTTACAGCAATTAAACGCAAAAAACATGATTAGTTTGCAGGCAGATATTTATCAGCGATCGGTAAACAAATCTAATAAAAACTTCAGTGCATTAACAAAAACATCGGTAACCAATTGGTTAACAAACGACTATAATGTGTTATCTTCTTCGATACTTTCTATAGAAAGCAGTTTAAGATATGATGTAAAAATAGATCAAAAAACAAGTCTTTATAGTATATTTGCATTTGATCTATACCGTTTTTCAGACAATAAAAACAATACACAAACAGGCATAACTGTTGGTGTAGCCTTTTAAAATGAACAAAATTTTATTACTTTTAGTAACGATTGTTTCGTTGCTTTTATTTGGTTTCTTTCCGGCTGTAAAAAATTTCACAGCCCATAACCCTACCTACGATTCTATTGTACAGCTTTACAAAAAGCCCGTAAAAAACTGGCCTGCACCAACTATTGATAAAGGTGTGGCATGGCAGGAATTTGAAAGTATTAAAAGAGACAGCAATTACTTTAAAACACAAGATTTACCCGAAGTTACTTTAGGAAAGATGCTTTTCTTTGATCCCAAATTATCAAAATCGAACCAAATATCGTGCAGTACCTGCCATGATCCCGAATTAGGCTGGACCGACCGACGCAGAGTAGCATTAGGGCACGATCATTTACAAGGTGCGCGCAACACCATGACGTTATTTAACATAGCCGACAGAACAAGTTTTTTCTGGGACGGAAGATCGGAAACCTTGGAACATCAGCTAGAAAGTCCCATTACCGCACATAACGAAATGGCAGCCAACTTTGACGAAGTCGTTTTAAAATTATCTCAAATAGAAGGATACAAACCCTTGTTTAAAGAAGCATACGGAAGTGAAAACGTATCTTTTGACAAAATCGCAAAAGCTTTAGCTACCTTTCAACGATCAATTAAAAGTCAGCCAAGCAGTTTTGACAAGTTCATTGATGGCAAATACGATGCCCTAACCGATGAGGAAATATACGGCATGCATCTTTTTAGAACCAAAGCACGTTGTATGAACTGCCATTCGGGTAAAAATTTAACAGACGAATCGTTTCACAACATTGGTTTAACTTATTATAAAAGACAATACCAAGATTTAGGCAGATACGAAATTACAAAAGATCCAAAAGACGTTGGAACCTTTAAAACACCAAGCTTGCGCGATTTACTTTTAACACGCCCATGGATGCACAATGGTTTGTTTGATAATTTAGAAGGCATTGTAAATCTTTACAACAGTGGTATGCAAATGAATAGTCCAACGGCTGAACAAAAAGAAAAAGATCCGCTACACCCTTACACCGACGAGCTTTTAAAACCTTTAAACCTAACCAAAGAAGAAAAGAAAGCTTTGGTAGCGTTTTTAGAATCGTTATCGGGTACACAGTATAAAATGCGCAGACCCGAATTTCCGGTAAAATAGCAAATCACTAAAAACCATTTCGTAAAGAAATGGTTTTGTTTTTTATTGATGGTTTTGATTAACGCAAACTTAACCTTTAATCCTTTGTTAAAGCCTCTATTAATCATTCGCAGCTGAAATTATTTCGGTATCTTTATAAATTAAACCTTTTAACACAATCAGTTAAAAAAAATGATACCATATCGTCATGAAAAACCTCCTTATCTTTTTAGCCAATAGTCAAAAACATTTCATCAATTTAATAAGAATAGCAATATTCATTGTAATGGCTTGGATTGGCGGATTAAAAGCCTTTCAGTACGAAGCAGATGGAATTGTACCCTTTGTAGCTAACAGTCCGCTCATGTCGTTTTTTTACACAAAAGAAGCTCCCGAATATACTGCGTATAAAAATCCCGAAGGAAAAACAGTACAAAAAAACGTAAACTGGCATCAAGAAAACGGTACCTATGTTTTTTCATACGCTTTAGGTGCCGTAATTATTACCATAGGCGTACTTACTTTGTTAGGAATATGGCATGCAAAAACGGGTTTGTTAGGGGGTTTGCTCACATTTGGAATGTCGATAGTCACCCTTACCTTTTTAATTACCACACCCGAAGTTTACGTTCCAAATCTTGGTGGTGATTTTTTAACACCGCAGTATGGTTTCCCGTATTTATCAGGAGCAGGAAGGCTGGTATTAAAAGACGTTATTATGTTGGCAGCGGGATTAATCTGTGCATCTGACAGTGCCAAGAGGTTGTTAAAAACTGCCCGTTCTTATGATTAAATTTTGCATAATTATAAAAACAAGTGAACAAAAAAACGATTGATTTTCAACAAATCAATCGTTTTTTTATAATGAATTATTCTTTTTAGTATGTTTAAGCAACCAGTCGTATAATTCTTGGTGGCGGTACAAATCTTCTACACTGCCGTGGTTTCCCCCCTTTACAATTTGTAGTTCAATGGGTGCCTGCTTATTGCATTTTTTTACCGCATTTACAATTTTTTGCGATTCGGATAAAGGAACAATAAAATCTTTATCGCCGTGAATAACTTTAATAGGAACTTGAGCCAGATTGCACGCATCGTTCACATCGCCCCCACCACAAATAGATATAGCTGCTGCAACCCTATCTGGATACTCGCCTACGTATTTCATGGTTCCGTAAGATCCCAAACTCATACCGGTTACATAGATTCTGTCTTCATCAATATTGTAGGTTTTAATCATGTAACTTACAATTTCATCTACCTTATCGGCATTCCAAGGTCCCGATGGCAGTTGCGGCGCCACCAAATAAGCTGGAATTTGTAAACCTTTTTCAACTCCCTTTAAAGCGCCGTACCGTTTAACTTTGTTAATATCTGTTCCCGACAAGCTTTTACCATGCAAAAAAACAATCAAAGGCATTTTATCTGATTCTTCTTTTGGCTCACTCAACCAAAAATGGTAGGTAGTTTTGTTCAACACGGCTTTAGGTTGAGCAAACAACTGCATGCTTAAAAATAAAAATGCGACTTTAAAAATGGTTTTCATTTACAATTTTTAAAGCAAATATAACATTAATTATCCTAAACGGAACGATGTCATGGTTAGTGAACCACCTACATATTCATCGTTAAAAATTGCTACATCGTCTTTATCGCTCATTAAAGCCAAGCTGTACAGCATAGGGTAATAATGATCTGGCGTAGGTATGGCTAATTTTGCTGCTTCACCTAACGATTCATAATTAATTAAAGGCTGATGATCTTTACTTAAAATCTTCTTTTTAAAGGTTTCGTTGACACTTATCGCCCAATCAAAACCAAAACCGGGATCAGCCATATTTTTCCAATCAACCATTCGCAGATTATGAACCATATTACCGCTACCAATAATTAAAACGCCGCGTTTACGCAAGGCATACAGTTCTTTTGCTAAGTTGTAATGATAAGCTGCTGGTTTATTATAATCGATACTTAACTGTAAAACAGGTATATTGGCATCGGGAAACATGTGTCGTACAACCGTCCAAGTACCGTGATCTAATCCCCAATCATGATCTAAACCTACATGGGTTGATGTAATAAGTTTTGCTGTTTCTTCTGCCAAAAACGGACTTCCAGGTGCGGGATATTGCACGTTGAAGAGTTCTTGCGGAAAACCACCAAAATCGTGAATGGTTTTAGGTTCGCTCATTGCTGTAACCAACGTTCCTCTTGTTAGCCAATGCGCAGAAACTACCAAAACCGCACAAGGTTGATCGATGGTTTTTCCGATTTCCTGCCATTTTTGTGAAAATATATTTTGTTCAATTCCGTTCATAGGCGAACCGTGACCTATAAAAAAAACAGGTTGCAACTTTTCACGTACTTTGAACTGGTCTGTATAATTTTTAAAATTTTGCATAACTTGTACTTTTCTTATACAAATTTCGACAATTCTTTCAATTATATCCTTAATTTAGATTAATATCAGTCAGCCTCACTATGAAGTATTTTATTGCAATTATTTTTTTTCTTATTATTGATGTAAGTTATGCCCAAGATTTCAAAAATGAAATAAGTATAATTCAAAAGGATACAACTTTTATTCTTTCAAAGGAAAACAGTGAGATTAGCTTACAAAAGAAACCTTTTAGTATACAGTTTCACAGCAAATTCGATAATGCTAAAAAGGATCAATTTAATGGTTTAAAGGTAACTGTTGTTAAAAATAATTTTAATTTAGCGGCAGTTGAAGAAGGAATTCCCATAAGTTTGATTCCTTTTTTTGAAGATATGGTTGCCCTACCCACACAAGATTTTGGGTTTTATACAAGCGTATTGGTTGGTAATTACAATCATCATTATTTGTTTTATGAAGAGGAAACAAAAAGAAATATCCGATTGATTTCAAGAAAAAACGATACCGGATTTTTTGAATGGGAAATCAGTAAATTTTATATAGAAGATACTGAAACTGCCATAGAATCTTTAAGCGAAAACAAGTTGATTTTTATATTTTTAAACGATTACAATTCAAACGAACTAATTGATGCCGATGAATTACATATTGTAAACGTAGTTTTTAAATAAATTACGGAGCCAAACGTTCAATAATCCAATCGCCAGCCGGAGATAACGTATAACGAATGCGGTCGTGTAGGCGGTTTGCGCGACCCTGCCAGAATTCGATAGAAACAGGTTTAACCAAAATACCGCCCCAATTTTCAGGTCGGTTTACTTCTTGTGCATCAAACTGTTTTTCTAATTCTTTTAATTTATTGTCAAGAAATTCTCTGTTAGGAATAACCTGGCTTTGTGGTGAAACAACCGTTCCCAACTGGCTTCCTTTTGGTCTGGAGTGAAAATAACCTTCGGAATAAGCTTCGGTTTGTTTTTCTGCCACACCTTTTATGATTACCTGACGTTCTATTGATGGCCAAAAAAACGACAAACACACTTGCGGATTTTGCAACAAAGCTTTTCCCTTTTCAGAATTATAATTGGTGACAAAAGTAAACCCGTATTCGTCGTATTTTTTTAATAAAACGACTCTTGATTTTGGAAATCCATCCAAACCTATGGTTGAAATCGTCATGGCATTTACTTCATCTACCCCACCAAATTCTTCGGTTTCGTAGAACCATTTCTGAAACTGCATCATTGGATTTTCATCGATCATCGATTCCAATAATTCACTTTTTTCGTAGGACTTTCTATAATTACTTAAATCACTCATCATTTAAAATTTAAAAACTTTGCCATCATCTGCCAAATGTACTTGGTCAAAAATAGTATCTGCCTCTTCTTTAAACAAGTTGATATTTGCATATCGAGTAGAATAATGTCCTAAAATTAAATGTTTTACATTGGCTTTACGTGCTATTGTTGCTGCCTGAATAGCGGTTGAATGCCCTGTGGGAATACATTTTTCGACATCTTGCTCTAAAAAAGTACTTTCGTGATACAAAACATCCACCTTTTCAATTAACGGAATAATTTCTTCATTATAAACCGTATCCGAACAAAAAGCATACGATTGCGTTGGCAAAGGATCAAAAGTTACCGTTTCGTTTTTGATAACTGTTCCATTTTTCTGCTTTAAATCACTTCCTTGTTTTAGCTTATTAAAATAACAAACATCGATATTTTGTTCAGTGGCAGCATCGATATTTATGCGACGTAAACCTGTTTTTTCCTTAAATAAAAAACCGTTGGCATACACTCTGTGTTTAAGCGGAATGGTGTGTACCTCTATTTTATCATCTTCAAAAATCAGTTCCGAATCCGTAGATTCCAATTCATGAAAAAACAGGTTGTATTTGGTGTACGATTTACTAAGTTTAATCTGCAGCAAAATAATGTCTTTGATGCCTTTGGGACCGTAGATATGTAAATCGTTGGGGCGATTTAACAGAGAGAATGTAGAAATAAGTCCAATTAATCCAAAAAAGTGATCGCCGTGTAAATGCGAAATAAATATTTGGTTGATGCGAGAAAATTTGATTTTATGCTTGCGTAACTGCACCTGCGTTCCTTCGCCACAATCAATAAGATACATTTGGTTGTTAATTTCTAAAACCTGTGCTGTGGGGTTGGTTATGGTGCGAGGTGTTGCCGAATAGCAACCTAAAATATTAAGTTTCATTTATTTTTATATTAAAAAAGATTTAGTTAAAACCCTAAATCTCGTTCAATTTCTTCCATTTCTATAATATCAAAACCTTCTTGAAGTGTGGGTACCACAATGATTTCTTCAGAAATTTCATCAAAATCAACATCGGCAACAATTACAAACGATTTTTTTTGTTCTTTTTGCAGCGTAGCCAATGGTTCAAAAGGAATTATTTCCGACGGTCGCAAAGCGATTTCTTCCAAATCGATAATGATGTTTTTATCTTTAAAAACAACAGGCTGATCGATTATCTTTTCGACAAAATCAGCAAGCTCCTCGGTACTTTTTTTAAAAACAACAACGTTATTTTTTTCTTTTACTTTCATAGGTAGATATCTACTTTATTTATTGGTTATATGAAATGGCATTGGCTTTATTGGCTTTTGTTTTTACCAAAAATTCGCTAATAGCGATTTCATATTTTATTTTAAAGATAACTATTTTATTTTAGATGCCAACAAATAAATCACTGCCATGCGTACTGCCACACCGTTTTCTACCTGATCTAAAATTACCGATTGTTGCGAATCGGCTACATCAGAAGTAATTTCTACCCCGCGGTTGATTGGTCCTGGGTGCATAATCACGATTTCTTTATCTAACGAATCTAATAAAGCTTTGTCAACCCCATATTGCTGTGCATATTCACGGGTTGATGGAAAATAATTTACATCCAACCTTTCGTTTTGTACACGTAACATATTGGCAACATCGCACCATTCTAACGCTTTACGCAAATTAGGTTCGTATTTTACACCTAATTCGGTAATATAACGGGGAATCAAGGTTTTTGGTCCGCAAACCATCACTTCAGCACCCTGCATTTGCAACGCAAAAATGTTCGATAATGCCACACGCGAATGTAAAACATCGCCCACAATAACCACTTTTTTACCTGCAACTTCGCCCAAGCGTTCGCGAATTGAAAAACTATCTAACAAAGCCTGTGTTGGGTGTTCGTGTGCACCGTCACCCGCATTGACGATACTTGCCTTTACATTGCGCGATAAAAAATGAGCTGCTCCTGGATTGCTGTGACGCATTACCACCATATCTACTTTCATTGAAAGGATATTATTAACGGTATCAATCAGCGTTTCGCCTTTTTTAACAGATGACTGTGCTGCCGAAAAACTGATGACATCGGCTGAAAGTCTTTTTTGAGCCAGTTCAAACGACAATTTAGTGCGTGTACTGTTTTCGAAAAAAATGTTGGCAATGGTAATATCACGTAACGACGGAACCTTTTTTATTGGGCGGTTAATTACCTCTTTGAACTGATCGGCAGTTTCAAAAATTAAATCAATATCATTTTTATTGATGTATTTAATACCTAATAAATGGTTAACGCTTAATTCTTTCATTTTGAATTTGCTGTTGTGTTGTTTTAAATTATGATGGATTAGATAGCAGGTACACTTCGTCGGCTGGTGCATCTGCATCTTTCCACTGAACTTTTACTTTTTCGTTATTGAAGGCATCAACCTGACGACCGCGGTAATCGGGCTGAATTGGTAAATGTCTGCTGAATCGGCGATCAATCAATACCAATAATTCAATTTCTTTAGGTCTGCCAAAAGACTGAATTGCAGTTAAAGCTGCGCGAATGCTTCTGCCGGTATGCAATACATCATCTATAAAAACTACGTTTTTATCTTCAACCAAAAAATCTATCTGGGTTTTGTTTGCTTCTAAAGGTTTATCGTTTCTACGGAAATCGTCTCTAAAAAAAGTAATATCCAAAAAGCCTAAATCAATCGAAGAAATTCCGTATTCGCTTTTTAGAATGTTGGTAATACGCTCTGCCAAAAATTTGCCACGGGGCTGAATACCTATTAATACCGTATTAGAAAAATCGTTGTGTTTTTCTATTAACTGGCACGCTAAACGATGTAAGATGATATCAACTTCTTTAGAAGTTAATAGTATTTTTGAACTCATAGCGAAGTGTTGTTTGGCTGTAAAATTACAATTTAATAATTAATTTAAGGTATTATTCGGGTTGATTTTTGAGTGGATTGCATAAAAAAAATCTAACTTTTAAAAGTTAGATTTTTTTTATTAATTCTCGTCGTCGTCTTCATCCTCCTCGTCATCGTAATCTTCTTCATCGTCGTCAAAGTCGTCGTCGTCGTCAAAATCATCATCGTCTTCATCAGCATCCTCCTCGTCATCGTCAGCTTTCTTTTTCTTATCAGCTTTCTTTTTAGATGTTTTTTTAGACTTTTGTTCGTCTTCGTCTTCATCGATATCCAAATCCTTCACATTGATAGAATCAACAGAAGAAATATCTTCTTCTTCAAAATTTTCGATTCTGTCTTGTAATTTGGTACTTACTTTAACTAAATAAATAGTATCGTCGGTTCTTACTTCAACAGCTTCAATAAGTTCACCTTTTGCATTGGTAAATTGGATAACGTCGGCATCATCGTATCCATCGGGAAATCTTTCAACTAATAAGCTTAAAATTTCGTTTGTTAATTTGGCGTAATCAACAATTATTCTCTTCATTATTGTGGTAGTTATTGTGTTTCAAAAAT
>JBEBXO010000061.1:0-16339 GCA_040391585.1 Paenimyroides ummariense
CCTGTGCAGCGGGTAGCAAGCTGAATAATCCTAAATCGAAATTAGTCGAATGCTCCTGTGGAATAAACTCAAAAAGGTCTTTCGTTGGCAAATCGTCCAATGTATTTGTTTTGGAAACAGGGCTGTTCTGTATTTTTAATTCGGGTTTGTTTCCGTTGTTCCACCAATCGTTGAATACATTAGCTGATAGGTTTCTGTCTAAAGCTGAACCGTTCCAAACACTACGGCTCTCGTGGTCGATAAAAGTTATACCGTAAATCCGTCCGTTGTCGTTTCTGCGAACAACGGTATTAATACCGTGTTCGGTCAATTGTTTTCTAAATTCTATTTCGTTGCTTGTCGTTTCCATACTCACAATTCTTAATGATAAAATTAAACTTATGTGAGCTACGGAACAATATGAAAAACTATGCAGAAAGCTGAAATACAGTATTTTAAAACGATTGTTTCTAATATTTAAAAGTAACGTTTTAGTAACCTTACTTTTGCCAAACCTCGCTTTTTACTGCTTTTTACCTCATTACCAAAAAATCATAAAACGGCTGTAAAGCCTTTATTTACAACCGTTTTGCCTGTTATTAATCTTTAATGTATTTTTGCTGAAACTTTATTTTAAATAATTTGCCAATACCTTCCAGAACAAAGAGCACAATATACAGCCCATAAGTTTTTCATCTTAGATATGAATTCTCAAAACCTAATTCGCCAATCGTAATTCAAAAATCTTCAATCGTAATTCCCAATTCCCAATTCCCTAATCCCCATTCTTAATTCGTCAATCGTAATTCGTCAATCGTAATTCCCAATTCCCCATTCTCAATTCCCTCAATAATTTCCCTTTTTTTTCATTTTAACATTTAGTATATTTACTGCAAAACATATTATACGAATATAAATTCAACTATGAATAATTCTGATAAAATTACCTTATCACAACTCGAACAATATTTATCTAAAGCAGCATGGATCTTGAAAGGACCTGTGGATGCTTCTGATTTTAAAATCTATATATTTCCTTTATTATTTTTCAAACGTATTTCGGATGTTTACGACGAAGAATATCAAATCGCTTTAGAGGAATCTGATGGCGATATGGAATACGCATCTTTACCCGAATTTCACCGTTTTGTGATTCCGGAAGGTTGTCATTGGAATGATGTGCGAAGTACGACTTCGAATGTTGGTTTGGCTATAGAACAAGCATTAAGAGGTATTGAACAGGCCAATCAGGAATTTCTATACGGCATTTTTGGGGATGCACAGTGGAGTAATAAGAATAAACTTTCCGACCGTTTATTGATCGACTTAATAGAGCATTTTTCGCAATATACTTTATCCAACAGCAATGTGGAGGCCGATATGTTAGGGAATGCCTATGAGTATTTGATCAAGCATTTTGCGGATTTAACGAATAAAAAAGCAGGGGAGTTCTATACGCCTCGCTCGGTGGTACGTTTGTTAGGATTAATTTTAGATCCAACCGAAGGAGAATCAATCTATGATCCGGCTTGTGGTACGGGAGGTATGCTTTTAGAATGTGTGGATCATCTACAGGGTGAAGGCAAAGATTACCGTACGTTGAAGTTGTATGGTCAAGAAAAGAACTTGACATCAAGTTCTATTGCGCGTATGAATATGTTTTTGCATGGCATGGAAGATTTCCAAATTGCGAGAGAAGATACGTTACGTCATCCTGCTTTTTTTGACGGGGATGGTTTAAAACAGTTTGATTGTGTAATTGCTAATCCTCCTTTTTCGTTAAAAGATTGGGGAGCTGAAAATTGGGTCAACGATCCTTACGGACGAAATATTGCAGGCGTGCCTCCTAAAGGAAATGGAGACATGGCCTGGGTACAACACATGATTTCTTCATTAAATATTAATGGAAGAATGACTGTAGTGTTACCGCATGGTGTATTGTTCCGTAAAGCTTCTGAGCAGAAAATCCGAAAGGAACTTTTAGAGAAGGATTTATTGGAGGCTGTGATTGGCTTAGGAGCTAATATCTTTTATGGTACCCAATTAGCAGCTTGTGTATTGGTTTTCAAAAAACAAAAAGAAGATCAAAAGAAAAATAAGGTGCTATTCATCGATGGTTCGGATCAAATCCGAGTAGGACGTGCGCAGAACTTCTTAGAAGACGAACATGTAAACCAACTATTTGCCTGGTACAGTACCTATAAGGATGTAGAAAACTACGTTAAAGTAGTGGATATGAAGCAAATCATTGAGAATGATTATAACCTAAATATTCCATTGTATATCGATAAAATTATTGAAGATAATTTACCTTCAGTAGAAGAAGCTATGGAACAATTAAAGAAAGCTTGGCAAGCCAGCCAAGAAGCAGAGAATAAATTTAAAACACTTTTAAAGGAATATTTAGTTTAAATGGAAATTAAGTGCTTTTTTGGCAAAATACAGGAACATAAAAAATGGTGTAAAGATTTGGCTGCCGGAAACGGTGGTTTTAACATTCAGCGAGGACAGGCTAAAGTGATGTCTGGGTATGTAGAAGATTTGTTTGCTCTTTATCTTGCTGAGAGGATTAATAGAAAAGATTTACAGTTTTTAGTTGATAAATCAACTAGTTTAAAAATGCCTTATAAACATAAGGCGACTACCTTTAAACCCGATGTTTCTATTATTACTTCAGATCATGTTTTGACGGAGTATTACGATTTAAAAACAAATTTGGGGTGGAATCGTGATATTGAAAAGTATATCAAAAAAAAGAATGATTTTATCACTGAAATAAGAGGATGTAAAGGTTGGATTCATTTCGGAAAAGATAATAATCAAGAAATAACCATTAGTGAATCTCTGAAATATAAAATGGTGGTTGTTCATGGTGGTAATATTAATCAAGAACAATTAAATAAAAATATAGAATTGGTTAAATCTTTAGAAAATGTAGAATTATTTATTCTCTATGATCATTACAACCAAAGATTTAATATAGAAGATTTTAATAGACTATACGACTTTGAAAGTCAAGTAAAATAATGACACAACAAGAATTAGAAAAATACCTGTGGGGAGCCGCTACCGCGTTGCGTGGTACGATTGATGCAGGCGACTACAAACAATATATATTTCCGCTGTTGTTTTTCAAGCGCATCTGCGATGTGTATGATGAAGAATTTCAGTTGGCGTTAACCGAGTCGGATGGCGACTTGGAATATGCTGCCTTTGCCGAAAATCACCGTTTTGTGATTCCCAAAGGTGCGCATTGGAACGATGTACGCGAAACGACGACTAATGTAGGTATGGCCATTCAGCACGCGATGCGTGAAATTGAAAAAGCCAATACTGATACTCTGGAAGGGATTTTTGGGGATGCTAGTTGGACCAATAAAAACCGCTTGTCGGATGCTACTTTGATTAACCTGATTGAGCATTTCTCGCAGCATACCTTGAGTTTGGCCAATGTAGCCGATGATAAATTGGGGAATGCCTACGAATACTTGATTAAGGAATTTGCCGACGATAGCGGACATACAGCAGCCGAGTTTTATACCAACCGTACGGTGGTGAAGCTGATGACGAAAATTATGGATCCGCAACCGGGCGAATCGGTGTACGATCCTACCTGTGGTTCGGGTGGTTTGTTGTTGAACTGTGCGTTACATCTAAAGGAAGAAGGCAAAGAATACCGAAACCTAAAATTATACGGACAAGAGATTAACTTGATAACCTCGGCGATTGCGCGTATGAACATGTTTATGCACGGCATTGAAGAGTTTAAAATTGTACGTGGCGATACCTTAGCCGAACCAGGTTTGTTGGAAAACGACCAACTGAAAACCTTTAACGTAATCTTGGCCAACCCGCCGTACTCCATTAAATCGTGGAACCGCGATGCCTTTGTTAACGATCCTTGGGGACGTAATATTTGGGGATTGCCACCACAAGGTTGTGCCGATTATGCCTTTCAGCAACACATTCAAAGGTCATTGGATAAAAACAATGGACGTTCTATTTCTCTTTGGCCACATGGAATCTTGTTTAGAGATAGCGAGGCCGAAATGCGTCGCAATATGATTGCATCGGATGTGTTAGAAGCAGTGATAGGTTTAGGACCAAATTTGTTTTACAACTCATCTATGGTTTCGTGTTTATTGGTAACAAATAATAACAAACCTAAAGAAAGAAAAGATAAATTTCTTTTCATTGATGCTATTAGAGAAGTACGTCAAGAAAAAACGATGAGTTATCTTGATCCTGAACACATTGATAAGATTTACCAAACATTTAAAGGATATACCGAAGAGAACGGATTTTCTAAGATTATTGATAAATCGGTTGTTTTAGATGAACCTAACGCACGTTTAAGTGTGCAATTGTATGTAGAGCAAATACATTTACAAGATTCAACTGAGGCTTTCGGAACACTATACCAAAATTGGACATCAGCAAGTGATGTATTAAAACAAGCAATGGATAAATTATTAGGTTAATGAGCAAAGAATTAAAATTAGATAAAACTTCTTGGGTTAAAACAAAACTAGGTGAATTAGCCGAAGAAATATCTGTACGCGTAGAAAACCCGTCAAAATCTCAATATGATCGATTTGTAGGTTTAGATTGCTTTGTCTCTGGTGAATTAAAGATTAAAAAGTGGTCGGGAACATCAAATGTAAATTCTTCTGCGAAAGCATTTAAAGCTGGAGATGTATTATTTGCGAGACGAAATGCTTATTTAAAAAGAGCCTCATTAGTAGAATTTGATGGTTGTTGTTCTGGAGATGCATTTGTGTTGAGAGAAAATCACGATAAAATAGTTCCTGGATTTCTTAGCTTTATTGTCAATTCTGAGAAATTGTGGACTTATGCTAATAGTAATGCAGAAGGAACCATGTCTAAACGAGTAAAATGGCGCGACCTAGCCAACTACGAATTCCTTCTACCACCCAAAGAACAACAAGTCGAATTAGCCGAATTATTATGGGCGATGGATACCGTCATTGAAAAGGATTTGGAGGTGTTGGAGAGGTTGGAAGATGATATACAAAATATTTTTTTATCTAAAATTATAGATTTCAATATTGAAGGATTAACCATTACAGGTATTCTAGATAATTTAAACAAGAATTTAGGGTTAGGCTTATTGAAAGATTTTGGAACATTTTTAAAAGGAAAAGGAATACCTAAAGATGATGTAATTGAGTCAGGTATTCCTTGTATTAGATATGGTGAAATTTATACTAGTCATCATATAGTAATTAGAAAATTTAGATCATTTATTAGTGAGGAAGTGGCCAGTACTTCTTTTCAATTAAATAAAGGAGATATAGTTTTTGCAGGTTCTGGAGAAACTATTACCGAAATAGGAAAAAGTGTATGCTTTGTTAATGATTTTGAAGCGTATGCTGGGGGAGATACAATAATTTTCCGACCTGATTCGAATAAAATTAATTCTGTTTATTTGTCATATTTACTTAATTCTCTTATAAGTAGATTGCAGCTTAACAAAATGGGAACAGGAGCAACTGTTGCTCATATTTACCCTGAGGATTTGAAGAAAATTAGAATTCCAGTATTTGATATTTCTATACAAAATGAAATTGCAGCTGAAATGGAAACGATATTTAAAAGTATTGACCAATTAAAAAGCAAACTTCAATCTTCCAAGGCTTTGCAAAAGGCGTTGATTAATCAGATATTTTAAAAAATAACTTATGGCACAAACAACCTCAATAGACAGAATAGGAATTGATCTAAAAGGAAGGGTTAATCGCTTAAAACTTGCTGAAAGAAGTATGTTGCTTCCTATGTTTGAAGCAATAGTAAATTCTATTCATGCAATTGAGGATACAAAGGTACCCAATGGTGAAATTGAAATAATTGTGGAACGTTCACCACAATCGTCTATGAACCTTAATGGTGATGAAAAGAAAACATTAGCTGAAATTATTGGATTTACAGTAATAGATAATGGTATTGGATTTACAAATGATAATTACGAATCGTTCAAAAGAGAATATTCTACCTATAAAGCAGATAGAGGTGGCTTAGGTTTAGGCCGTTTTATGTGGTTAAAAGCATTTTCAGACGTTAAAATTTCTAGTCACTATTATCAAGATAAACAAGCAACTCGTCGTACTTTTTCATTCAATTTAAAGACGCCTGACGGAATTGCTAATCCTATTTTAGAAATTGTAGATGCTAAAACTGATTTCAAAAGAAAGACAGAGGTCAGGCTAATAGGGTTCAAGGATCCTTATAAATCTAAATGCCCAAAGCGATTAACAACTATTGCAGATAGAATTGTTGAGCATTGTTTGATCTATTTTTTACAGGATGATTGTCCGAGAATAATTTTAAGAGACAACGAAGACAATATCATTCTAAACGATTATTTC
This sequence comes from Paenimyroides ummariense, assembly GCA_040391585.1. Lineage (GTDB taxonomy): Bacteria > Bacteroidota > Bacteroidia > Flavobacteriales > Flavobacteriaceae > Flavobacterium > Flavobacterium ummariense_A. Next base: position 6,366 of record JBEBXO010000061.1, read on the forward strand.
CAAGAATTAACATTCGGAAACACGTTTAAAGATGAATTTAAAGTAGAGCATCACGATTTTAAAATTACATTATTAAAATGGTTTGAGCATGAGCAATTTACCAGTCATAAAATTGCTTTATGTGCAAATAATCGTGAAGTAGAAAGTTTTAACGTTAATAAGGTTTTTCCTGATGTCTCTTCAAAAATAGAAGATGAAGATTCTGGCAAACAATACCTAATTGTATGCTACATTGAAGGGATGTATTTTGATTCAAATATTAACGACGAAAGAACAGAAATAAGATTCGGTAAAGATGGATTATTTGACGAGGAGTTAATTAATCAATCGGAACTTTATAATGCTTTACAACCTATTATTAAAAGCTATTTTGAAAAAGAAATTGAACGTTTTAAAGCAAAAAAGCTTGAACGTATTGAAAGTTTTATTGCAGAAAAAGCACCACAATATAGAATATTGAATAAATACCTAGACTCATTTGAAGATGTAACTGTAACTGTTGGTACGTCTGATCAGGAGTTAGATTTGAAATTATATAAAAAACTTCAAGATATTGAATACGATTTCAGAAAAGAAACAATAGAAGTTTTGAATGATGGAAAAGAAGATGATCCTCATATACTAAAGGAAAAGTATTCTAAACTATATGAAGAATTATCGGACATGAACAAATCTAAATTGGCACAATATGTAGTACATCGCAAATACATATTAGAACTATTTGAAAAATCTTTAGAGTTAAATGATAACGGAAAATACGAACTCGAAGATACAGTTCATGGTATTATTTATCCTACTAAAAAGAACTCTGACCAAATTGATTATGATAATCAAAACCTTTGGATCATTGATGAGCGCTTAAGCTTTCATAGATTTTTATCGTCAGACAAACCACTAAATACCATTGAAGGTTTTGAGAACAATTGTGCTGATAGACCCGATTTAATGATTTTTGATAATCCTATTTCGTATGTAGAAGGAGATGAAGCACCTTTTAACTCTGTGGTTTTAGTGGAGTTCAAACGCCCGATGCGTAAAGGTTATGACGAAAGCAATGATAATCCAATTGTGCAATTATACGATTATGTACGTGAAATTCGGAAGGGTAAAAAATTAACCACTGGAGGGCGCACTTATGATATCGGAGACCATACACGTTTCTATTGTTATTTGATTTGTGATAGAACTGATAAAATTGACCAATATGCTGAAAATGCACAATTAGAAAGAAGTTTCGATGGCCTTGGATGGTATGGATATAATAAAAATTTGAAGTGTACAATTGATATTATGCCTTTTAACCAGGTGCTGTCAAACGCTAAAAAACGAAATAGAGTATTATTCCATAAGTTAGGATTATAATCCTGAGCCAAACTAAACATTATTAATTATGAAATTCAACGAAAGTAATACGGTAGAAGCATTTGTCATCAAAGAGTTGTCGGGGCATACGTTCCATACAAACGCTATGGTAAAAGAAGATATTGTTACTTATGGTAAACAGTGGAAATATATACCCTCACAAGATTTAAAACGAAGTGTAAATGAAGTATTGTTGGAAGATCAATTACACCAAGCTTTACAACGCTTAAATCCTTCTATTGCGGCCAATCCTGCGTTGGCCGATGAAGTGATTTATAAATTGCGAGCGATAGTACTTTCGGTAGGGCAAATTGGTTTGGTTCGTGCTAATCAAGCCTTCCAAAAATGGATGTGTGGTGATGAGTCTATGCCATTTGGTGAAAACAACCAACATATTCCCATTCAACTTATTGACTTCGAAAATCTAGAAAATAACGAATACATCCTCACCAACCAATTGCGTGTGCATACGCGTGAGACCAAAATACCCGATATTGTTTTGTACATCAACGGTATTCCAGTCGTGGTAGGCGAATTAAAAACGCCTATTCGACCGTCGATCTCTTGGTTAGATGGTGCCAACGAGATTGTAGAAGTGTATGAAAATACGATTCCAGCTTTGTTTGTGCCTAATATCCTCAACTTTGCTACGGAAGGTAAAACCTTTGGATATGGTGGTATTCGTACACCTTTGCAATTTTGGGGACCTTGGCGCATGGATTTAGATCAAGATGGAGTTAGTAAATATTTGGGCATTAATGACGTAGCAGTAGAAATTAATGATCTATTGAAGCCGGAGCGTTTGCTGGATATCTTACGCAATTTCTCTTTGTTCAGCACCAACAAAAAGAAACAGCTTGTTAAGATTTTACCGCGTTTCCAACAATACGAAGGTGCTAATAAGATTGTAGAGCGCGTGGTTGATGGCACTGTAAAGAAGGGATTGATTTGGCATTTTCAAGGTTCAGGAAAATCCTTCTTGATGGTTTATGCAGCCCAAAAGTTGCGCAATACAGCAGCTTTAAAAAGTCCAACAGTCATTATCTTGGTCGATCGTACCGACTTAGATACACAGATTTCGGGTACCTTCAATGCGGCTGATATTGCAAACGTAGTCACTACGGATAGCATTGGCGAATTACAAACTTTATTAGAACGCGATACAAGAAAGATTATCGTTTCAATGATTCATAAATTCCGTGATGCCAAATCGAATATGAATTCCCGAGACAATATCATTGTATTGGTCGATGAGGCACACCGTACACAAGAAGGTGATTTAGGTCGTCAAATGCGTGCGGCGTTACCCAATGCATTTTTGTTTGGATTAACAGGAACGCCAGTAAATCGAGCAGATAAGAATACGTTCTGGGCTTTTGGTTCAGAAAATGATAAAGGAGGTTATTTATCTCGATATACCTTCCAGGATTCTATCCGTGATGGTGCTACCTTACCTTTACACTTTGAGCCACGATTAGTGGACGTGCATCTGAATAAAGAAATGCTAGATGAAGCCTTTGATCAGTTAAAATCATCAGCCGATTTGACTGATGAAGATGCTGATTTACTAAATAAAAAATCGGCTCGTATGGCGGCTTTCTTGAAAGCTCCTGAGCGCGTGGCTAAGATTGTAGAAGATATTGCCAAACACTTTAGAGAAAAGGTAGAACCACATGGATTCAAAGCCATGATTGTTACGCCAGATCGCTATGCTTGTGTACAGTATAAAGAAGAATTAGATAAATATTTTCCAACGGAAGCCAGTAAGGTAGTTATTTCTACTACGGCAAATGATCCAAAGGAATTTAAAGATAAATGGGCGATTGATAAAAGTCAACAGGAGAAAATAGTAGACGAATTTAATAAAGCAGATTCTGCTATTAAATTTATCATCGTTACGGCTAAGCTACTAACAGGTTTTGATGCACCGATATTACAAACCTTGTATTTGGATAAGTCTATTAAAGATGTAACCTTATTGCAAGCCATTTGTAGAACCAACCGTTTGTATCCCAACAAGCATTTTGGTCGTATTGTAGATTATTTCGGAATTTTTGATGATACCGCAGAAGCCTTACAATTTGACGAAAAGACCATGCAGTCTATTGTTTCCAATCTAAATGAGTTGAAAGATAAATTGCCTGAATTGATGGAGAATGCATTAAGTCATTTTGAGGGTGTAGATCGGACCTTAGAAGGATTTGAAGGTCTGGAAGCAGCACAAAATGCTATTAACACGGACGAGCTAAAAGACGCTTTTGCCAAGGATTTTAAATTATTGATGAAAGTGTGGGAGTCCTTATCACCAGATCGTGTACTAGACCCTTATCAAGCCGATTATCGTTGGTTGAGTCAGGTGTATGCTTCCGTAAAACCATCTTCCGATCATACGGGTAAATTGTTATGGATGTCTTTAGGTGCAGAAACCACACGTTTGATGCATGAGCATATCTCGGTAGGTGAGGTGCATAACTTGGAAGAGTTTATACTGGATGCGGATGTGATTGAGAACATCTTCAATAATCCAGATCCTAAAGAAGCACGACGCATTGAAGATATGTTAATTAAACGTTTTCAGAAACATGGAGGAGATCCTACATTCAGAAAACTAAGTGAACGCCTGGAAGATTTACGAGCAAAAGCCGAGCAAGGATTAATTACCTCTATCGAGTTTGTTAAGGAGCTTTGTAAACTAGCCAAAGACACGCTTCAAGCCGAAAAAGAAGTGGAAGCCTTGGTTCAAGAAAAATCACCTCAAGCAGCTTTAACGGAATTGTTTATGGAGTTGAAAACCGATGAAACGCCTGCGGTGGTAGAACGTATTGTAAAGGATATAGATGACATCGTTCGTATGGTTCGTTTCCCAGGTTGGCAAACCACAGCAGCAGGTGAACGTGAAATCCAAAAATCCTTACGCAAAGCATTGTTAAAATACCAATTGCATAAAAACGAGATGCTCTTTCAACGGGCTTATGAGTATATAAAGGAGTATTATTAATTAATTACCATCATTTAGTTGTAAACCCTAAGTTTAAAAGAACGAAGCACTAAAATTGAACAAGTGCTCATAATTATATTATTTACAGGCAAACTTAAGTCCTTATGTTAAACTAGGAAAGATGGGGTTGCTCGGGCAGATACAAAGTTATCGTGAAAACGTACTCGATGCATATTTGTTCGATAGCATGGACCAAGTCAGAGAAATAAGCGATCAATGGGTAGAAGATTATAATTACCACAGACCACACGATGCCTTAGGAGGAGTTAGCCCGGTGAACTATAAAATAAAGAAAGAAAAAACAGTTGAAGGACTTCGTTCCGCTACGGCTACGCCTTCGCATCACTTAGTCCTTCAACTGTGATAAACTATGTATTATATTGTATAATTATAACCTGTACTAAAAAGGGGAAGCCTACACTATTTTAATAATCTCCACGAAGTTGTCAAGGTTTCCAACTTTCACAATGTCGCCAACTGTGTGTCCAATTAACGAAACTGCCAAAGGCGATTTTTCGTAAATTTTCTGAAAACCTTTTTTTGTTGGTGTGTTGTTTTGGGTTGTAACAATTTGAACGCAGAGATTTTGTCCGTTGTTCATATATTTAACTTCAACTCTGCTGTTAAGTTTTACAACATCATCAGCAAGTATATTTGTTTGATTTGGTGCAATCTGTTCTATCGCCTGAATATTTTTGCTTTCTTCATCAAAGTCAAATAACGAATTTTGTGCAACATATTCTTCTAAAATTTCAATGTCGTCCGTAAAAGCAAAAGCGGTTTTTGAATAATCTTTTGTTTTTCCTTTTACTGTTTCTTCTGTTTGCTTGATAAAATCAACAAGTCGTTTCGTTTCTCTGTTTGAATTTCGCCACCAATTTGTACTCCAAATTCTATGAAAAACAAAACCGTGATTTTCTAAAATTTTCTGTCTGTGTCTGTCGTATAAATAAGCTTCACGGCTTGAATGATATTTCGCACCGTCACATTCAATAGCTATTTTTGGAACTCCGATTAATTTTGGGTCATAAACAATATCAATTCTGAAACCTGCAAATTGTAATTGCGGAATTAGTTTTTCTGTTCCGAAATGGTCTGCCAAACTTTGATAAACTTCTTCTTCAAAAGGGGATTCTAATTCGCCAAAATCTTGTGGATTTATTCCTGCACTATTTGTTGTATTTTCTGCAAGTGCTGTAAGAACCGATAATCGGGAATCGTTGTCCAATTCACTTACTGCTTTGCAGTATGCCAAATACGCATACATTACGGCTCTTTTGTTATTTGAACCTTCTAATGTCAAGTATTCTTTGTAGTTCATAAAAGCCTGTTCGGGAATTGATGAACAGCAATAAACTTTATACTTGGCTCTTGTGATAATTACGTTCAAAAGTTTGTAACCTTTTGAATGGTTAATTGGTCCAAATCGTTGGGCAAATTTTCCGTCTTTTCCTCTTCCATAAGTGGTTGAAAGAATAATCACATCTCGTTCATCTCCTTGAATGTTCTCTAAATTTTTTACGAACATTCCGTTTTTTTCCAACTCCTGAATTTTGATATTAAACTCCGCATATTTTGGAAATTTTTGGCGTTCTAAAATTTTACTTTTTATCAAATTACGTTGTGCAATGTTGAAAGTAGCGATACCTACTGTTGGATATTCTCCGTTTGGTAAACGGTTAATATTTTTGTCAATGATTGATAAAACCATTTCTGCTTCTGCATCATTTGTATGTTCGGAAAAAGTACCGTTTACTTGAATGTATTTTATCGGAACATAATCAAAGTTGTTCGGCAATGGCTTCAATCTTTGATTATAAAAAGCATAGTTTGAAAAATCAATCAAAAATGGGTGTCGTGAACGATAGTGAAAATCTAAATGTTTCTTTTGGAAATTCAATTCCGTGCCGAATTCAAGAAGTGATTCACAAGACAATAGTATGTCCGTTAAAGTAGCATTAGCTTTATTTATAGAATTGTCTTCATCTTCCTCAATATCGTCCTCATCTTCCACCGAACCGTCAAATACCTTACTGAAATAATTTGATGGTGGCATTTGGTGTTCATCTCCTGCAATAACAATTTGTTTGCCTTTCAAAATAGCTGGTAAATTATCTTCCAAACGCAACTGACTTGCTTCGTCAAACATCACAATATCAAAATAACCGTTCATTCCTTTGAACAAGTTACTTGCAACATCTGGCGAAGTTAGAATTATAGGGTAGAACGTAGAAAACAAATCAGCATCTTTTTGAACAATTTGTCTTAAAGAAAGTCGTTTGAAGTTTCTACTACTTCTTTTGTTGTAAAGATTCTCTACGGTTAAGCCATAGTTGTTTTGAACAAATGACTGTGTCGCACTAATTTGTTTAGAATACCAAAACTGTTTAATGAATTTCAGCTGTTCTTTTTCAATTCCGTTTAATGTTGTGTCAAGTTCTTTGTATTCATCATCATCCGTTGGTAAGTTCATAGTTGCATAGTCGACTAATAAAGAATTTAGATAATTGATTAAAAAGACTTTTTCCCAATCTTTTTTTACTTTTAGTTGACTTATTAATTCTTTTTGATTTTCAGTAAGACTGTTGAAGTATTGAAACCATTTAAATTCAGTTATGAAATAATCATTTTCAGTGTTGAAATATTTAATTTTGGTATTGATAATATCTTGAATTAATAAAATAAATTCATTTAGATTGTCTCCTTTATAATTAAACAATATCCAATTGTCATAACCAATTTGTTCTTTCAAAAACTTGAATTTTTTTTGTAGTTCGTCAAGATTTTTGAGTTCCAATTTTGATGGTTTCAAAAAATTAATTTTATCTAAATCAAATGAAATCAAATTGTCAAATTGATTTTGAATAGCCTCTATTTTTAATTGAATTTCTAATAAGGCTATTTTATTGTTGGCAAATGAATTCTCAAACCTGTAATTTAATTTTATGTCCTTGCTTTCGGCTAATTCTTTTGTAAGTGTTTGAAAAAGCGTTTCAATTTCAGATAAATAGTTTTTAAAATCAGTTTTTATAGATTGTAATATCGTTTGTGTTTCAGCATTAGCATTATTTATTGTTGTTTCTATTTTTTGAAAATGGTTGCTTGGAACTTCTAAAATTGAATTGAGATTAAAGCCCAAAAAATCCGTTTCAATTTTTGTGTCAAAACTATTTTTTATTTCGTAAAGATTGTTTTTTACTTTTTGTAAAGTTGTGTTTTTGTCTGATAAAGAACCTTGAAAACTTACGGATTGAATGTCTTTTGCACTATTCAAGTAGTTTTCAATTTTTGAAAAACTTTTTTGAAGAGCAAAATGGTCAGCAATGATTTTCTTTTTGTTTTTAGAAAATACAGATAAAAACTTGTAAGCAAAACTGTTTATTTTATCTTCGTCAGCTAAATCGGGATTGTTTTTGTTTTCGTTGAAAACAATTTCAATTTCTTTTTCAATTTGATTGAAATTTTCAATTTGTTCAGCTAATTCATTTTGTCTGTATTTGTTATATTTTTCTTTCGCAGTTGCTAAAAGAGATTCCAACTCTTTTTCTTTTACAAGTATTTTTTCAATCGTGTTTGCAATGCTTTTTGTTTGCTTTTCTAATTCTACTTTTCGTAAGTTTTTATATTCTTCTCTGTTAACATCTAAGAGATTTTTGATTTGCTCTAATTGACTTGAATATAAATCAAAATCATTATTTATTGTCTGTTCAATAATATAAGGATTGTCGCCAACTAATTTGGCTGAATTGATAAACGATGTTGATTCTATCGGCGAAAATTTAGCATAAAGTATTTGTCCTTTTTTTACAAGGTCACGCAAAGTGTTTAGTTCTTGAATTGAATAATTGAATGCACTTTTTTCAATGTTTAAGTTGTTGTCGTTTTCGTTGTTTCTAAATTGTTTTAATAACTCGCCAACTACAACTGTCCAAGATTTACTACCGATTATTTTCTTATCAAGCTTTTGATGTTTGTCGTTTATGTTTTCAATTAAATTTTTTGCTTTGTTGACGATATTCTCCAAAGTATCTTTGGAAGAATGGTAAGTGTATGATTTGTATTCCGAATTGTCTACTCTATCTCTTACAGAATCAACAACGGTTTTTCGGTCTTTTACAATGTCCCGAATTAAAACACAATGATAATCCAATCCTTTTTCAATAAGTGCATTATGTAATACTTCAAGTGCTGTTCGCTTTTCACAAACGACTATCGTTTTTTTGTTGTTTTCAAGAGCATTGATGAGAACGGCTGTAAGTGTTTGACTTTTTCCCGTTCCCGGTGGTCCTTGTATTAAAACATTTCTTGTTGTTTCCAACGAATGAAGTATGCTTTGTTGAGAAGGGTCAGTTTCAACCGATGAAATCGACTGAAACGAATGTCCTTCCAAATCATCAAGCGGAATGTCAATTCCTTGCAAATCCATAAGATTGCCGTAATCATTGATGATGTTTTGTTTTTGAACTTCAAAAATTGAAAACAGTCCGCCAAAATCTATCAATGAATTGGTTGAGTTTAATGGCAATTTCTCGTAATGTGCTTTATCTCCGATTGAAACAACTTTGTCTAATTTCTGTCTAAAAACATCTTCCAAATCGTCAGGCGAAGTGGTATTAACGGTCTTTATAAGTTTAGTGCAAATTTCAATCAGTTCATCTTTATCTATAAGTCCGTCATCAAGCATTTCGCTTGCTATCTGTTCTATTTCAACATTTGCATCGTTTTGCAAATGGTTGATTAAAACTTCGTTTATGTAAATTGGGTCGTCTTCATTTCGTGAAATTTCCCAAGTATTAAATTCTTTTGTTCGTTTAATTCTCAAACTCCAAATCAAAACAGGTGCAACAGTTAGTTTGTTGTCGGCTTTGTCTCGTCTTGCTAAAATCGGAAAACCAAACCCAAAAGTATTTATTCCTTTTTCGGATTCAATCGCTTCTGTTTGATTGATTAGATTTTCAAACGCTTTTGTAATTCGGACTAATTGTGTTTGTTCTTCTTCAAATAGTTGGTTTAGGTCGGGAACGTTTTCTTTCCAACTAATTCGAAATTTTAGCGGTAGTTCGGATAGTAACGCTTTTATAAAATTGTCAGGTAAATTTTTGTCAATATGGGAAAGTCTTTTTAAGTCAAACTTATAACGTGAGTTTGCAGGAATGGCGTTTAAGTGAACACCCCTGCGATTTCCGATTTTTAGTCGTTTTTGAAGTTCTGTTAAAAGTTTCTCTGTTAATTTCATATTTCATATAGTGCGTTTGCAAAATTTAGCTCTTTTGGTTTTGTGAAGCATTGGCTTGTGAGTTGGACAAAACCAAATGTGCTAAATGTGTGGTTGGTTTTTTTTTTTTATTTTTAGCACGACTGTTCAAATAGGGTGTCGCATAACGTTTCTGGGCTTGGCGTCAGTGGCGGAAATTGAAGCGAAAAGTTTCAATTTAGCGACACGGTAAGCAAAAGCCAATTAATTGAATAAATTTAAGAAAAAAGTCAATATAATTGGCTTTTTGCGGAATAGAAAGCCGAAACTTCAAACTTTAGACTTAACCCGCCATTGCGCCAAACCCGTGTTGAACTAAACCTCCGGTAGCTTTCGCTGCGATGATTTTGTACCTTAGTA
>JBEBXO010000062.1:0-15507 GCA_040391585.1 Paenimyroides ummariense
ATTTACCAGAAGCAGCTTTCAACTTAAAAGGTTCAATTGAAGATGCAATTGAAGCTGGAGAAAAAATGTTAGCTGAAGCCTAATCACTAAAAACAATTTATTATGATTTTAGAAATTGTTTCGCCAGAAGCTACACTTTTTAAAGGTCAAGTTACCGCAGTGTCTGTTCCTGGAATCAATGGTGAGTTTCAAATGTTAAGCAACCACGCGCCAATTGTTTCTTTATTAAATGAAGGAAGAATTAAAATAGCAGGGACCAACTTACAGTTTGAACCACAATTTGAAAGTCGTTTCGAAAAAATTGACAGTAATACTTATTACTTGCCAATAAAATCGGGGACACTTGAATTAAAAGATAACAAGATAAATATCTTAGCAAACTAATAGAAATCCAACTCAATTGAGTTGGATTTTTTTTTACCTTCTCACCTATGAAAAAAATACTATTTAAGGATTGGGAATTAAATGTTGACTTTCTAAATACACAGAAATTATATACCGATATGGATTCTGGCGCTGCCGAATTGTGTAATTGCACGGATTGTGAAAATTTTATTGACAACAGAAACAATTTATACCCAACAGAAGTAAGAGCTTTGTTAAATGAATTAGGTGTTGACTATAGTAAAGAAGGTGATATATGGAAAATATGCAAAGAGAACAATTTGCACAGGTACAGCGGCTGCTTTTTTTTTGTTGGAAATTTCAAAGGTGAAAACTCCATACAACCATTGAGTAACTCATCATCTGAAACCATTCTGAAAACTGTTACTGATAACTTCAGCATTGGCTTTTGCAACTGCAGTTACGCATCAATCAATTCAAAATCGACTCATAATACAATCCAAATAGAGTTTGAAGCTAGAATCCCTTGGACAATTGATAAAACCGAAAACACATAAAAAAACACCTTAATTATAAGGTGTTTATTTTTTGTAACATAGGATCTTGTTGTAAAACCCAGTCATAATAAGCATTTTCGTCGTATAGCTGATGTACATATTCTGCAACCAGATAAAACATAATATTAGGCTTGTGACGGTCTAAATTAAAAGTAAGTCCGCTTGTTTTTAAATGCGCTTTTAAATTATTAAAATATTTAGGATCGCTATAAATACGATCTGCCACTTGTTTAGGTGTTAAACGCGCTAAAATCGATCGTTCGCTTTCAATCTGTTCAAACACATAATAACTTACCAAACTGGTCTTCATAAGCAACTGTATGGCATCTTCACCGTGTTTGTTCTTTAACGGAATAAACACATCGGGTACAATACCACCACCGCCAAAAACAGTTCTTCCTCCGGTTGTTTTAAACTTTAAACTATCTGCCAAATGAATACTGTCTTTACTATACAACTCGCCCGATTTAAAACGGTTGCTTAAATCACTGTTGTATTCATCTAAACCATCGGCATACGGTTTTTGGATCGATCTTCCACTTGGGGTATAATAACGCGCTGTGGTTAAACGAACGGCAGATCCGTCGCCCAGATACATTTCTCGTTGCACCAAACCTTTACCGTACGATCTTCTGCCTACAATAGTTCCGCGATCATTATCTTGAACAGCACCTGCAATAATTTCACTTGCCGAAGCCGAGTTTTCATTGATTAAAACATATAGCTTTTTATCGGCAAACAAACCTTTGTTTGATGCTTTGGTAATTTTTACGTTTCCTTTTTTATTTACGGTTTTAACAATCACTTCGTTTCCTTTTAAGAAATCGTCGGCAATTTGTATCGCAGGTTCCATATAACCACCACCATTTTCACGAAGATCCAAAACAAGTTCTTCAATACCTTGTTTTAGTAACGATTCCAATCCAGCTTTAAATTCGGTATAGGTAGTTTCTGCAAACCGGTTAATTTTAATATAACCTGTTTTATCGTTTACTTTAATGGCAACATCAACGCTTTTCAACGGAACTTCGCCACGAGTTATTTCAACATCGAAAAATTTATTGTCAGATTTTCTATAAACTTTCAGCAGTGCTTTTGATCCAGCATTTCCTTTTAGCAGATTTATGATAGAATCGTTAGATAAGCCTTGATTAAACAATTGAACTTTTTCTGCGTACAAAATACGGTCACCAGCTTTTAATCCGGCTTTATCAGATGGTCCGCCTGGTAAAGGTTTCACAATGGCAAGGGTATCGTTTAAAACATAATAATTAATACCGATTCCTACAAAAGAACCTTTCATTACGTTTTGAACCTCATCAAATTCAGATTTTGCTATGTAAACAGAATGGGGATCTAACTGAGCCAAAATATTGTTAACCGTCATATCAATGATAGAATCGGTATTTACGTTGTCAACATATTCCTGTTCAATTAAATCGATCAGTTTATTCAACTTCACACGTCCTTTATCGTCTTTCACCGAAAAGGGTGCGCCGTTCTTGGTGAAAAATCCACCTAAAACAATACCTGCAGCTAACGAGCCCATTGTTAGTAAAGGCCACAAATAATTTTTCTTATTCATACAACAAAGAGCTTAAATCCTCTATCTGAACCACTTCTACCCCAGCTCTCTTTAAAAATTCAATACCGGCTAAATCCTTATAACTATTTTGATAAACAACGCGCACAATTCCCGACTGATGTATTAGTTTACTACAGTCTTTACAAGGACTCATTGTTATGTACAAAGTAGCTTTATCACAAGATTGTGTAGATTTTGCAACTTTTAATATGGCATTTGCTTCGGCATGAAGCACATACCATTTGGTTTTACCTTCCTGATCTTCACAGCAATTTTCAAAACCAGAAGGCGTGCCGTTATATCCGTCGGATATAATCATTTTATCTTTAACGATAATGGCACCAACTTTTTTACGCTGACAATAAGACAACTGCCCCCACTCTTTTGCAATTTTCAGGTAGGCTTTGTCGTATTTATTCAACTTTTCATGATTTTTCATAGCATTGAAAAAAAGGAAATATTATAATTTTCTTAACAAAAATTCGGTAGTGCAAAATTACATAAAAACAATATGAAATAGTTTAAAATTAAAATAAATATCTAAAAAAAATGAAAAAAAATTTTGATTTTAATTTTTGATAAAAAACACTTAATTGTTACTGAATTATTTTGATATGATGATTTTTTTGTTAATTTTAAATACCAATACTAAAACAGACCTTTATGTTATACCAAGATATTTATGACAGTGGTTTCAAAGAAAGAAACAAAGGGCATTTTGCATCGATTGTAAGAGTGGCTTATCATGATGGTGAATACACCAAAACAGAGCGCGAATTTATTGATGCGCTGGCAAATAAATTAGATATTAGTGAGGAAGATTACAAAGCTATTTTAAAAAATCCGAATGGTTATCCGGTAAATCCGCCTTATTTACAAGAACAGCGTATTGAGCGCTTGTACGATTTGGCACGAATGGTATTTATTAATCACATTCTGGGACCTGAACAAAAACTAACTTTAAGAAAATTTACATCGGCATTGGGTTTTGCAGGCAACATTCCGTCTATAACCGATAAAGCATTGAGTTTGCTTGTTATGGAATACGATTTAGAACAATTTAAAGCAGAAATGGATAGCTACATTAAAAACTTAAACAAAAAAGCGAGTTAAAAAACTCGCTTTACTTTTATAAAAAACTTTCTAATTTTTCTATCATATTTTTACTTCCACAGAAAATAGGCACGCGTTGATGCAATTCTGTAGGTTCAATTTCCAAAATACGTTGGTGTCCGTCGGTTGCTTTTCCGCCAGCTTGTTCAATAATCATAGCAAAAGGGTTGCATTCGTACAATAAACGCAATTTTCCGTTTGGTTTAGATATTGTTCCCGGATACATATAAATACCGCCTTTTAAAATATTTCTGTGCACATCGGCAACCAAACTACCAATATAACGCGCACTGTATGCTTTTTTAGAAGTATCGTCTTTGCAAAACGCCAAATAGTTTTTTACACCTTGTTCAAACTGATTAAAATTTCCTTCGTTAATAGAAAAAATGGCACCGTCTTCACTAATTTTCATATCAGGGTGCGATAAAAAGAACGTTCCTAAAGAAGGATCTAACGTAAAACCGTTTACACCGTTACCTGTTGTATAAACCAACATGGTACTTGACCCGTAAATAACGTAACCTGCCGCTACCTGATGGATTCCTTTTTGAAGAAAATCGGCTTGTGTTACGGGTGTACCTACTTCAGAAATTCTACGGTAAATAGAAAAAATGGTTCCAACCGAAACGTTTACATCTATGTTAGAAGATCCGTCTAAAGGATCCATCAACAAAACATATTTATTATTATTGGCGCCGTCTGCTCCGCAAATTGTTATAAAATCATCGTTTTCTTCTGATGCAATTCCGCAAACAATCTCACGGTTTATTAAGGTTTGAATAAAAACATCGTTCGCAAAAACATCTAGCTTTTGTTGTTCTTCACCTTGTATATTTTCACTTCCAAACGCTCCGGTAATATCAACCAAACCTGCCTGATTTACCTTTTGAGCCACAATTTTAGATGCCAAACGGATAGAGTTCATTAAACGAGATAATTCGCCCGATGAATACGCAAAATCTTCTTGTTTCTTAATTATAAATTCGCCTAAAGTAATAAATCTTTGTTCCATAATTGTGTGTAAAAAGTGGTACAAATATCGTTAAAATGTACATACAAATCTATTTCTTTTCATATTTTTAAAAATAGGCATTGTGTAAAGAAAATGGTTGGTTACTTTTGTTTAAGTCAAAGTACTATTTTTTTTAGAATAACAAATGAAGGTATATAAATTCGGAGGGGCATCAATTAAAGATTCACAGGCAATTCGTAATGTATTGCACGTTTTACAAACCGTAGGGTACAACAACAGTTTAATTATTGCATCGGCAATGGGTAAAACAACTAATGCTTTAGAAGATGTGGTAAATGCATATTTTAAAAAACCTGAAGAGTTAAAGAACGCCATCAAATTTATAAAGAACTATCATTTAGAAATTGTAGACGATTTGTTTGAAAACAAAAATCATTTAATTTTTGATAAAATAAATGTACTTTTTGGTGAATTGGAGTTTTTTCTAAACAATAACAAATCGCCTAATTATAATTTTGTGTACGATCAGGTGGTTTCATACGGAGAAATTGTTGCCACCACCATTTTAAGTTATTTTTTTAACGAGCAAGGCATTGAAACCATTTGGGTAGATGCCCGCAACTTGATTAAAACAGATACTACGTACCGTGATGCCAAGGTAGATTGGCAGGCTACCGAGCAAAATATTACCAACCAATTGCAATGTAAAAAACTGTACATTACACAAGGTTTTATTGGATCGGATCCCAACCATTTTTCGGTTACTTTGGGTAGAGAAGGTTCTGATTATTCTGCTGCCATATTTGCTTATTGTTTAAACGCCGAAAGCGTAACGATTTGGAAAGATGTACCGGGTGTTTTAAATGCCGATCCTCGTTATTTTGAAGACACTGTTTTATTGAACCACATTTCGTACCGCGAAGCAATTGAGCTGGCTTTTTATGGTGCATCGGTTATCCACCCTAAAACGTTGCAACCGCTACAACGCAAAGAAATTCCGTTGTATGTTAAATCGTTTATAAACCCAACGTTGCCAGGTACTACTGTTTCAAAAGGTGCCGATTTAGAACCTGCAGTTTCGTGTTTTATTGTAAAGAAGAACCAATTGTTACTTTCTATTTCGTCTAAAGATTTTTCGTTTATAATGGAAGATCAAGTGAGTGAAATATTTAAACTTTTTGCCGAACAGCATATTAAAGTTAATGTTATACAAAATTCAGCAATTAGTTTTACGGTTTGTGTAGATGATAAGTTCAACCATTTTAACCATATCTCTGAACAACTATCTAACAATTTTAATATTACGTATAACGAAAATGTATCGCTGTACACCATTCGTCATTTCAACGATACATCGTCACAAAAAGTTACCGAAAATAAAACTGTTTTGTTACAACAGGTTAACCGCGAAACTATGCAAATTGTAACTAAAGAATAATTTTTTTACAGATATACAGATTTATATGTTTTAACCACAATAGAACACAAAGTTTTGTCACTCTCTAAGGGTCTAAAACTATGTAACCCAAATTTTGTTTCAACAGTAAATGCAGAATCCATGTGGTAAAACTCCTCATTTGTTTTCCATTTATTAGACGCGAATTGAAAATCACTACAAGTTGCTAAAGTCACTTTTTTAAGTGGCTTTTTTCTTTTTAAGATTTTTTTGGCATACTATTTGGCTTGCGTTAACAAATTTAAAACACCATAATCATGAAAAGAATTATTTACCTTTTTGCCCTAATTTCTACCGGTGCCTTTGCCCAAGAGCACCAAAAAGATGTAGTAACTGTTTCTGCAAACTACAATTTTTCTGAACCAACCCAATACGGTGTAAGTTTAGAATTTACAAAAGAAACGAAAGTCGATGAGCGTTTAACTTCTCAAATTTTTAATGTAGGTTACGGACAGTTGGAATACGACAACAATTATTTAAAAACTACCGGCAATGGTTTTGTTATTGAATTGGGTAGTAAAACCTATTTTAAAAAAGGAGTTCGTGAAGGTTTCTACGGAGAAAACTTTATTACTCACGGACAAATTAAGTTTGATGAAATGATAAACGGCGAAAATTTTGAAGGGAAATACAGTTATTGGAGTATTTTTAATCCGAATATTGGATACAAAGTTCAGCTGACTAAAAATTTAAGTTTAGATCCATCGGTTGGTTTTAACTGGAAATGGGAAGTTAAAGGAAAAGGCGCTATTGACAACCGACATTTTGATAATTTCGTGTTTAAAGCCGGTGTAAAATTAGGCTATACGTTTTAAAATAAAACACTCTTTATACCCGTAGTGCATTATAAAAAAGTTGCTCAAAACACTAATAATTAGTATATTGTATTGACTAACAATCAGATACAATTATGAGCAACTTAGAAGCAAGTTACAAATTAATTTTAATCGAATTACGTAAAATAGCAGAATTTGAAAATATGTATTTCAAGCCAATAAAGCCAAAGCTATCTGATATAGAATTGATTAGCTTAATGATTTTGGCGGAATTCAAATCGATTGATTCTGAACATCAACTTTTTAGAGACATAAAAGGTTTTGAAATTGCATCCAGAATTGAGCGAAGCGTTTATAACAGAAGAAAAAGAAAACTATTTCCATTTATGGAAGAAATCAGAATGAAAATGGTTGAAAAATTTAATGAGTTTGAAACCTTTTTTGTAGTAGATAGTATGCCGTTGGAGGTTTGTAAAATTTCACGCTCATCACGTAGTAAAATTTGTAAAGAAACAGATTACGCTATTCCAAATAAAGGATTTTGTGCCTCTCAAAACTTACATTTTTACGGGTATAAATTACACGCTGTTTGTTCAATTAATGGTGTTTTTCAGAGCTTTGATTTATCTCCTGCTTCGGTTCATGATATTCATTATTTACAAGATATTAAAATGCAACTAGCCGACTGTGTGATACTTGCCGATAAGGGCTATCTTTCACTATACAGCTAGACTTATTTAAGGAGGTAAATATACAATTGGAAACGCCAAAAAGAAAAAATCAGAAAGACTATAAACCACAGTTTTATCCCTTTAAAAAATACAGGAAAAGGATTGAGACTTTATTCTCTCAACTATGTGACCAGTTTATGATAAGAAGGAATTATGCTAAAACTTTTCAGGGATATAAAACAAGAATTTTGACTAAAATTACAACACTTACCGCTATTCAATATTTGAATAGATTTGTGTTTAATAGAAACATCAACAAATTAAAAATTAATCTCGTTGGATAATGCACTACGGGTTCTTTATATAAAATCTGTATTCGTTAATGATACAGATTTTTTTATTGAATGAATTTTGAAAAGATCTTATCACTTAACCATAAACTTTCTACAAGAAAAATACACTATTTTTGATGTTTTGAAGTTATCTTTACATGAAACAGCTTTTTTGTTTGTTGTGGTGTTTGTTGTTTTTTGCTGTGGGTACAGCACAAGAACGCAATTCATTATATCAAACAAAAAAAATTATTACCGATTCTATCGCCCAAAAAATAATTTTAGACAGTGTTGCGGTCAACAATACGTATTTTAAAATTGTCAACAGTCAAGGATTTCCCGTTGATACGCTTTGTTATAAAATAGATTACAAATCGGCAACTTTAACGTTAGAGCCATTGAATGATACGCTAACGGTTTCGTACTTAAATTATCCCGATTTTTTAACCCGAACCTATGCGTTGTACGACACCAAACGTATTGTTCCGAATAAAGACGGAGCTTATATTTTCTCGGTTCCCGAAAAACAAGCCACTACTTTCACTCCTTTTGATGGCTTAAATACCAACGGAAGTATTTCACGCGGTATCACCGTAGGAAACAATCAAAACTTGGTAACCAATTCCAATCTCGATTTGCAGATTGTGGGAAACCTGTCTGATAAAGTTCAAATACGCGCCTCGTTGCAAGACAGTAACGTGCCTTTGCAGAACGGCGGATATTCGCAAAAAATGGATGAATTCGATCAGATTTTCATGGAACTTTTTTCGACTAATTGGAGCATTAAAGCGGGCGATATCTTTTTAGAAAACAGAACTTCACGATTTTTAAATTTCAATAAGAAAGTACAAGGAATTTCTGGTTCAATAAAGTTTGAAAACGAAAACAGCAAAACCACCATTGAAACCGCAGCCGCATTGGTACGTGGGCAATATGCCAAAAGCGAATTTGTAGGTCAGGAAGGAAATCAAGGTCCGTATAAATTAAAAGGCAGCAACAACCAACTCTATATTTTGATTATTTCGGGATCGGAATCGGTTTATGTAAACGGACGAAAACTCACTCGAGGCGAACAGAATGATTATGTAATTGATTACAATTCGGGCGAAATTCGCTTTACCACTCTTTTTCCAATCACTTCGGATATGCGCATTGTGATAGAATATCAATATACCGACCGAAATTATTCGCGTTTTCTGGGTTATGGCGGCATTAAACACGAACGAGAAAAATGGAATATCGCCGGATATGTTTATACCGAAACCGATATTAAAAATCAGCCGGTACAGCAAAATCTAAACAAAGAACAAGTAGATATTCTAAAACAAGCAGGTGATAGTTTATCGTTAATGATGGCTCCGTCTGCGTATCCCGACACGTATTCAGAAAACAAAACGCTGTATAAAAAAGTCAGCCAAAACGGGTACGAATTCTATCAGTATTCCAACACGCCAACCGATACTTTATACATGGTTTCGTTTAGTTACGTGGGTGCAGGCAACGGCGATTATCGTTTGGCAAATTCTTCGGGAATTGGAAAAATTTATGAATTTACAGAACCTGTAAACGGAATAAAGCAGGGCGAATACGATCCACTGATTCAATTAATTGCTCCTACACGACTAACTTTAGCAACTGTGTTGGGGCAATACAAACCCAAAGATTTTACGCAAATAGATTTTGAAGTAGGATTTAGCAACAACGATGAAAACTTATTTTCGCCCATTGACGATAATGATAACAAAGGAATTGCCGCCAGTGTAAATGCTACGCATAGGGTTTTAAACAATAAATGGAAGGTTGATGTTTTTGGAAACATGCAATACGTATCACAAAATTTCAAAACCATTGAACGTTTGTATTCTATTGAATTTGATCGGGATTGGAATGTATCAAACACCTTTGGAAACCAATCAATGCTAACGGTTGGATCTAAAGTTTCACCAAACGACAATAGTTTTTTCACCTATCAATACAGTCGATTAGAATACAGCAACAGCTACATTGGACACAAACAATCGTTAATTGGTAATTATCTATACAAAAACTTCAACCTAAACACCAATACCAGCTTTTTATCGGCAAAAGGCAGCGTTTACAACACCAATTTTGTTCGAAGTAAAACACAGGCAGTTTACACAAAAGATAAAAATTGGGCAGGTTCACGTTTAGATTTAGAAAATTATCAGGTAAAAGATGTTGCCACACAGCAGTTTCAAACCTTATCGCAAAAATACGCACAAATTGACGCCTTTGTAGGTCGTGGCGACACGTTGAAAACATACGTAGAAATTGGTTATAAATTCCGTGTGAACGATTCGTTGCAGAATAATGTATTGCGAAATGTTTCAAACGCGCATTCATTTTATGTAAAATCGCAATTGTTTAAAACCCAAACCAGCGATTTATCAGTTTACGCCAATTACCGCCGATTAAAATATACCGATACCGGTTTGGTAGAACCTACGTTGAATTCACGCATTGCATACAATGACCGTTATTTAAAAAACCTGATACAAACCAATACTATTTACGAAACCTCATCGGGTGCTGTGGCGCAACAAGAATTTACCTATATTAAGGTTGATGCAGGTTTGGGAACGCATATGTGGAACGATTATAACGGCAACGGAATTCAGGAATTAGAAGAATTTGAAATTGCACCTTACCCCGATTTGGCTGAATATGTGCGAATGTTTCTACCGAATCAGAGTTTTGTAAAAACGCATCAAACCAAATTAACGCAGGTTTTTAATTTTAATTTCAGCACTTGGCAGAACGAAAGTGGCTTTAAGAAATTTGCCAGTCAGTTTCATTTGCAGTCTTCTTTTATTATCGATCGAAGTATTTTGAGAGATGGCAACGGCATTGCATGGAACCCGTTTGGATCTTCGTCTGATGATTTGGTTGCAGAAAATTCAAACATTCGTAATTCGATTTATTTCAACCGTGGAAAACAAAAATACACCACCATTTATTCGTTAATAAACAATCGGGCAAAAAACCTGATGAATTTTGGTAGTTTAGATAATAAAATTACCACACACCAAATACAGTTTCAGCATTTATTGAACAAGTGGTGGTTGGTGCAGTTAACCAATAAATTTGATAAGGTTGAAAGTATTTCAGAAAACTACGGATCTAAAAATTACCTGCTGAATAATTTAAGCGTTAATCCTAAAATCAGTTATCTGTTTTCGCAAAATGCCCGCATAGAATTATTTTACGAATGGAAAGATAAAGAAAATATTCAAGGTGATTTAGAAACCTTGGAACAACACCGCATTGGTACCGCTTTTAATTGGAGTACTTCGCAAAAATTTACATTTAACGGAGAATTTTCGCTTTACAACAACAAATTTACAGGCAATCCGTTATCGGCTGTGGCATACCAAATGTTAGAAGGGTTACAGCCCGGCAAAAATATTACATGGCGCTTGCTTTTTCAAAGAAATTTAACCAAGTATTTAGATGCAAACATAAGCTATCAAGGTAGAACCAGCGAAACCGCAAAAACAATTCATACGGGAAGCATACAATTACGTGCGTTTTTCTAAACAAAATGTGTATATTTGTTTCTTTAACAGATCAAAATCATGAAAAAAATAACAATTATTGCATTGTTTGCTGCTTTAGGAATGGTTTCTTGTAACGACAAAAAAGCAGAAGTTACAACTACTACAACAGATACTACAGCTACAACAGATGCTGCTCCAGTAGATCCGCATGCAGGTCATAACCACGGACCAGAAGGAAACGACCATGGTGCTACGGCACAAGTGGCAGAAGGTATGAACCCAGCACACGGACAACCAGGTCACCGTTGCGATATTCCTGTGGGTGCCCCATTAAACTCGCCTCCAGGTCAAGGCGCAGGACAAACTGCTGCACCTGCAGCACAACCAAGTCAAGGTGGCTTTTTAGGCGGAGATGCGCAAGCGCAAGCTCCAGCACAACAGCAAGCTGCTGCGCAAGTTACAGCACCAGGTATGCAAGGAAAACCAAATCCAGCACACGGACAACCAGGTCACCGTTGCGATATTCAAGTAGGACAACCGTTACCTTAATTTAGTTTTAGATTCTAGAAATAGAAGTTAGATATTAGACCAACCTGCAAGATTTTTGAAATCTTGTAGGTTTTTTTATTGTTTTCTATTTCGGAGGTTCTACCTCGATCACAGACAGACTTTGTCATTCAGAACGAAGCGATAGCGGAGTGAGGAATCTTAAAGTTATTTTGATTTACGAAGTATGGTTTTAGAGATTTCTTATTAGTGCGAAATGAAAGAAATAGCGAAGCTTATATAATACTTTTGTTAATTAGCGTTGTGTTTCTCTTATAATTAATTCTACAAATAATTAATTATCTTTATACAATTAATTATTTAACAATTATGAAAAAATTACTACTCTTATTCGCTGTTTTTGCATTCTTTGTTTCTTGCAACAAAGACGATGATCCTACTCCCGAACCTCAAATTTCTGAAATAGACAAACTACCACCAGCTACCCAAACAGGTAAAAACACCATTGGTTGTTTGGTAAACGGAAAGGCTTTTTTACCGAGTGGAAAGGCTCCCAATAGCAATAATACATATTTTGGTTATTACCACGACAATTTAGCTTTGGTATTTTCAATTTTTCGGCATGAGAATCATACTACAATGTTAGGTTCTGAAACAATAGCACTTTATAATAGTAATATAATTTTAGAAGAAGGTAAGACCTATCTATTAAAAGCATCAGGAAGCAACCATTCTGCTACTTACCGCCACGTTACAGATATTGTTTATTCTGATGATTATGAAACAACTAATGATTACATAGGCGAACTGCATATTACTAAATTAGATAAAGAAAAGTTCTTTATGTCTGGTAGTTTTTGGTTTAATGCCGTTAACGAACAAGGTAAAAAAATAGAAATACGCGAAGGGCGTTTTGATATGCACTTTGAAGGTTGGGCAGGTTAAACACATCTAAAAAATAAAATTCTAGAGATTTCTCACTGCGTTCGAAATGACAGAAAATACGTTTATAGCTTTTGACTTTCGACTTTAAAAACTTTACGCCTAAAATTGCGTTAGGGATTGTAGCATTTGTTTGAGCACATTTTGTAACGAAGTGGAAAAATTGCGAGTGCGAAAAGCCCGACCGAAGGGAACGCCCAAATACAACTTATTTATTTTATGTATCCTTGTTTTTATGTATTTTTGTAGCTTGAAAACTTGATACAATGATTCAAAATCCTAAAAGATATACCATTACGGCGGCGTTACCGTACACGAATGGTCCTATACATATTGGGCATTTAGCGGGTGTTTATGTGCCGGCAGATATTTATGCTCGTTTTTTACGTCAACAAAATAAAGATGTAGCTTTTATCTGTGGTTCGGACGAGCACGGTGTGGCTATTTCTATGAAAGCGAAAAAAGAGGGAATTACGCCTCAGGAAGTTATTGATAAATACAACAAAATCATCAGCGATTCGTTTGCTGAATTTGGTATTTCGTTTGATAACTATTCGCGTACTTCAGCTAAAATTCACCACGATACAGCATCTGAATTCTTTAGAAAATTGTATGATGACGGCAAGTTTATCGAGGAAGTTACCGAGCAATTATACGATGCAGAGGCAGATCAGTTTTTAGCGGATCGCTTTGTAACAGGGACCTGTCCAAAATGTAACAGCGAAGGTGCTTATGGAGATCAATGTGAAAAATGTGGTACATCGTTAAACGCTACCGATTTAATCAATCCTAAATCTACCATTACAGGATCTACTCCAGTTTTAAAAGCTACCAAACATTGGTTTTTACCTTTAGATCAATACGATGCGTTTTTACGTGAATGGATTATTGAAGGACATAAAAACGATTGGAAACCGAATGTTTACGGTCAGGTAAAATCTTGGTTAGAAGATGGTTTACGTCCGCGTGCCGTAACTCGTGATTTAGATTGGGGAATTGATGTTCCGGTAGAAGGTGCTGAAGGTAAAAAACTGTATGTTTGGTTTGATGCGCCTATTGGATACATTTCGTCTACCAAAGAATGGGCAGCTCGCGAAGGAACAGATTGGGAACCGTATTGGAAAGCTGAAGACACGAAATTGGTTCACTTTATTGGAAAAGATAATATTGTTTTCCACTGTGTGATTTTCCCTGCGATGTTAAAAGCGGAAGGAAGTTATATTTTACCTGATAACGTACCTGCAAACGAGTTTTTGAATTTAGAAGGAAATAAATTATCGACTTCTAAAAACTGGGCGGTTTGGTTGAATGAATATTTAGTAGATTTCCCTGAAAAACAAGATGTTTTACGTTACACTTTAACAGCAAACGCACCCGAAACAAAAGATAACGATTTTACGTGGAAAGATTTCCAAGCGAGAAACAACAACGAATTGGTTGCTATTTTCGGAAACTTTATTAATCGTGTAGTGGTTTTGTCGAACAAATATTACAACGGTGTGATTCCTACACCAAATACATTAACGGAAGTTGATGAACAAGTGTTGACTGAGTTAAAAGCATATCCTGCGGTAATTGAAAGTTCTATTGAGCGTTACCGTTTCCGCGAAGCTTTAGGCGAATTGATGAACGTAGCGCGTTTAGGAAACAAATATTTAGCAGATGAAGAACCTTGGAAACTGATTAGAACCGACGAAGAACGTGTAAAAACACAAATGTATGTGGCTTTGCAAATTGCAGCGGCTTTATCTACATTGGCTGAACCGTTTTTACCATTTTCTGCAACGAAATTGAAAAATATGTTGAACCTTTCTGAGCCTATTGCTTGGAACAGAGTTTCTGAAACTTCGGATTTAATTCCTGCAGGTCACCAAATTGGTCAAGCTGAATTATTATTCGCGAAGATTGAAGATGAAGAAATTCAAAAACAAATTGATAAATTGGAAGCAACCAAAGTAGCAAACGCTGCAGAAGCAAAACAAGCAGAACCACAAAAAGAAACAGCTCAGTTTGAAGATTTCACGAAAATTGATTTACGTGTCGGAACAATCATTGAAGCAGAGAAAATGCCAAAAGCAAACAAGTTATTGGTATTAAAAGTAGATACAGGTATTGACGTTCGTACGATTGTTTCGGGTATTGCTGAACATTTTACACCAGAAGAAGTAATTGGAAAACAAGTTACGGTTTTAGTAAACTTAGCACCAAGAGCTTTACGTGGCGTTACGAGCGAAGGAATGCTTTTATTAACAGAAACGAAAGAAGGTAAGTTAGTGTTTGTTAACCCTGATGAAACAGGTGTTTACAACGGAGCAACGATTGGATAATATCATTATGAAAAAAAACGCAAACCGAATGGTTTGCGTTTTTATTTGACACTATCCTATAAAGTGTGTAAGTTAAAAAGTTGGGGCTTGGATTTTATAATCTGAGCCTTTTTTCAAAAATAAGCATAAATTGGTTTAAAATCAACCCCCAATTTTGTATGGGCATTGTCCATTTTTTGGTGGATTCTTTTAATGCTAAATATACAGACTTCAACACCGCATCGTCTGTAGGAAAAGACATTTTATTTTTGGTGTATTTTCTGATTTTTCCGTTGAGATTTTCGATTAAATTTGTTGTATAAATGATCTTACGGATTTCGATTGGGAAGTGAAAAAACACGGTTAACTCGTCCCAATTATTTCTCCAGGATTGAACAGCATAAAGGTATTTACTTTCCCATTTTG
>JBEBXO010000063.1:0-15399 GCA_040391585.1 Paenimyroides ummariense
GCGTAATCAACAATTATTCTCTTCATTATTGTGGTAGTTATTGTGTTTCAAAAATACAATTGCTGTGTTGTATTATGCAAATTATTTGAAACTTTTTTTCTGTTTTTTTTATTGTCCTAAAATATAAGCGAATACAAGCGGCGCAACAATTGTAGCATCCGATTCAATCATGAATTTAGGTGTATCGATATCTAACTTACCCCAGGTAATTTTTTCGTTTGGCACTGCACCCGAATAAGATCCGTATGAAGTTGTTGAATCGGAAATTTGACAGAAATAAGACCAAAAAGGAACATCAGTCCACTCTAAATCTTGATACATCATAGGTACAACGCAAATTGGGAAATCGCCCGAAATACCACCTGCAATCTGGAAGAAACCTACGCCTTTACCACTAGAATTAGCACGATACCATTCTGTTAGGTAAATCATATATTCGATACCCGATTTTACTGTTGATGCCTGTAAGTTTCCTTTAATAACGTTAGATGCAAAAATGTTTCCTGTTGTAGAATCTTCCCAACCCGGGCAAACAATAGGCAAGTTTTTTTCTGCTGCTGCAACAATCCATGAATTTTTAGGATCAATTTCATAATATTGCTCCAACACACCAGAATTTACTACCTGATATAAGAATTCATGCGGTAAATAACGTTCACCTTTAGCTTCGGCAGCATGCCACACATCTTCTAAATGTTGTTGCAAACGACGAAATGCTTCTTCTTCTGGAATACAAGTATCGGTTACACGGTTAAAGTGCGTATCTAATAATTCGCGTTCTTGTTCCGGAGTTAAATCTCTCCAGTTTGGAATTCTTTTGTAGTGCGAATGTGCCACCAAGTTCATTACATCTTCTTCCAAGTTTGCACCTGTACAAGAAATAATATGTACTTTATCCTGACGGATCATTTCTGCCAACGAAACACCTAATTCTGCTGTAGACATGGCACCTCCTAAAGAGATTAACATTTTACCACCTTCTAACAAATGTTGTTCGTAACCTTTTGCAGCATCAACTAAAGCAGCTGCGTTGAAATGTCTATAATTATGCTCGATAAATTGAGAAATAGGTCCTTTCATAATGCTCTTATTTTTCTTTATTATTTGTTTGTTTGTTATTTGAATATCCTAATATTTTTAAAACATCGTCGGCAGTCTGTTGTTCAGAAAACACTTCAGTTGCCAAAATTCCGTTTTCATCACGATCGATTAGAATATGTTTAGGCTGCGGAATTAAACAGTGGTGAATACCGCCTTGCCCGCCAATGGTTTCCTGATACGCACCTGTGTTAAAGAAGCCTATATACAACGGTTTTTCTTTATTGAATTTAGGCAGGTAAATGGCATTCCAGTTTTGCTCGGAATTATAATAATCATCAGAATCACAAGTTAATCCGCCCAAAAGAACACGTTCGTATGAATCGTTCCAGCGGTTAACTGCCAACATAATAAAACGCTTGTTAATTGCCCAAGTATCTGGCAAAGTAGTAATGAAAGACGAATCGATCATGTTCCATTTCTCACGGTCGTTTTGTTGTTTCTGATATAAAACCTTATAAATTGCCCCACCCGATTCGCCTACTGTAAACGAACCAAATTCGGTAAAAATATTAGGCATTTCCACATCGGCTTCCTCACATGCCATTTTTATCTGATTGATGATTTCATCGACCATATATGCATAATCGTAATCGAAATTCAAGGAATTTTTAATAGGGAAACCACCACCAATATTCAGTCCCGTAAGCGTTGGGCATTCTTTTTTAAGATTGGTATATACCTTTAAACATTTACCTAATTCGTTCCAGTAATACGCCGTATCGCGAATGCCGGTATTAATAAAGAAATGCAACATTTTTAATTCTACACTGCTGTTTTCGGCAATTGTTTTTCTGTAAAAAGGTACAATGTTTTTATAACCGATTCCCAAACGCGATGTATAAAACTCGAATTTTGGTTCTTCTTCTGATGCAATACGGATACCAATTTGGAATTTACCTTTGATACGCTCTTGCAACAAATCTAATTCTTCGTAATTGTCTATAATTGGAATGGTGTTTTTATGACCACCATTAATTAAACGGGCAATATTTTCTACATATTGATCGCGTTTAAAACCGTTACAAATAACTATGGTTTTTTTATTTATTTTACCGTTTGCCAGTAAATTTTCTACAATATTAATATCGAAAGCCGATGACGTTTCCACGTGGATATCATTCTTAAAGGCTTCGTTCATCACGTATTCAAAATGCGAACTTTTAGTACAATAGCAATAATAATAGTTGCCTTCGTACTTATGTTTTTCCATTGCCTGGCGGAACCAGCCTTTTGCCTTGTTGATATTGTTTGATATCTGTGGCAGGTAGGTAAATTTTAAAGGAGTTCCATATTGTTCTACCAATTTCATTAAATCGATATTATGGAACATTAAATTATCTTTATTTAATGTAAATTCTTCTTGTGGAAAGTAGAATGATTGGTTTATTAGATCGAAATATTTTGTATTCATAAAAATCTGCTTTAAAAAAATTATAATTTATTCAGTTTGCCTGTTATGAATACGTTTCAAACTCTTAAGTTGGCAAAAGCAATGGAAAGTTTTTCGCTGTAAATTTGATTTTTAGTAATTTCTTTAAGCGTTTTTTTTCCAATTAAATACAGGCACGCTCCATTTGTAGTCAAATTTAAATTACTAACAAATGGTTTTACTACCTTTTTTAAATAAATGTTACAATTTTTGTTCACCTACAAAATTTAATAACGTTAAAAAATCAACTCAACAAATAATCGTCAAAAGCCTCGTTAATCCACTCACTTTCAACCGTTTTATCAAAAACACCTTTACCAATTTCAGCCAATAAAGCAAACTGCACTTTTCCGTTCAGATTCTTTTTATCGTGAATTAGTAAATGGGTACAAATTTCAATATCATTTTTGGTAAAAACAATACTATCAAACATTAAATTTAAAGTTTCTTTTATTTCTAAATAAGATTCTTTTGACAGCAGACCTTTTTTGTACGAAATAAATGCTTCTAAAATCATGCCTATTGCAATTGCTTCGCCATGTAACAAGGGTTGAATACTTTTTCCGGAATGACTGTATGTTTCGATAACATGCCCTAATGTATGTCCGAAATTTAATAGTTTTCGCACATTTTTTTCAAAAGGATCTTGTAAAACAATTTCGTTTTTAATAGAAACCGAATGATAAATAAGCAACAACAAATCATCGGTTGTTAATTCGCCCAAATTTTTAAGTTGGTTCCAATACGATGCATCGGCAATTAAACCATGCTTAAACATTTCTGCCAAGCCCGAACGCATTTGGTTTCCCGGAAGGGTTTCTAAAAAAGCCGTATCAATTAAAACCATTTGTGGTTGCGAAAAACTGCCAACCATATTTTTTAAACCGCCCAAATTCACACCTGTCTTTGTTCCAACAGATGCGTCAACCATTGCCAGCAAAGTTGTAGGTATGTTTACAAAATCGATTCCTCTTTTATAAGTTGCAGCAACAAATCCGCCTAAATCACAAACCATTCCGCCCCCTACATTAATAAGAAGTGCTTTTCTGTCGATATTCAGTTCTACCAAACTTTCCCAAACAGCTGTACACGTTTCAATGGTTTTGTTTTCTTCCCCTTGTTCTATTTCAATAATTTCGAAAGTTACATCAACCGCCAACCACTGCAATACGTAATTAAGACAATGTTTAGCCGTGTTTTCATCGACCAATAGTACAATCTTAGTATATTTTTTATCGTTAATCAACTGTGAAAGAGTTGAATAATAGTCAATTCCGAAACCAATTATGTAATCTGCTGCCTGTATCTGCATGCTTAAAAAAAATTTTGATGTAAAAATAAAGCAATTTTTATAACTATTGTATCTTTGCAACACAACTTTAAACCTAATGGAAAAGATATTTGATAATACCGAGGTTGCTTTTGCGTTAAAAAACAACACCGAACTAAACAAAGCTTATTATTTATTTAAACTAATAAGCAGTAATGCGTTAGTTAAAATAGGTACCTCTTTAACAAATTTTGCCATAACCACTAATCTGCCAGTAAAAGGGTTGATAAAATCGACCGTTTTTGATCATTTTTGTGGTGGTGTTACAGAAGAAGACTGCTTAAAGGTGGTTGATAAAATGTACACAAAAGGTGTTTCATCGGTATTGGATTATTCTGTTGAAGGAAAAGAAACACAAGAACAGTTTGACCATGCGTTGCAAATGACTTTAAGAACTATTGACTTTGCAAAAGAACGTGAGGCTATTCCGTTTGCTGTTTTTAAACCAACCGGCGTGGGCAGATTTTTCTTATTTGAAAAGAAAGGTGAAAATTTACCTTTTACCGATGCCGAGCAACAAGAATGGAACCGCATTGTAGAACGTTTTGAAATTATTTGCAGAACCGCATACGAAAAAGACGTTTTATTGCTGGTTGATGCCGAAGAAAGCTGGATGCAGGACGCTGCCGATGATTTGGTTTTAGATATGATGCGCAAGTACAACAAAGAAAAATGCATTGTTTTTAACACCGCACAAACATATCGTTGGGATCGGTTTGATTTTGTTAAAAACACACATGCTATTGGGTTACGTGAAGGTTTTCACGTTGGCTTTAAAGTGGTACGTGGTGCATATATGGAAAAAGAACGTGCCCGTGCCGAAGAAAAAGGCTACCCGTCGCCTATTTGCGCTACCAAAGCTCAAACCGATGCCACTTTTAATAAAACAGTTACCTACATGGTGGAAAATTTGGACAATAAAATTGCTTTATTTGCCGGTACACATAACGAAGACAGCAGCTATATGTTAATGGAACTGATGACCAAAAACAATATTCCGCATACCGACAAACGTATTTGGTTTGGACAATTGTACGGTATGAGCGATAATATAAGTTACAACCTATCGCATAACCATTACAACGTAGCTAAATATTTACCCTTTGGACCTGTTTATGATGTGGTTCCTTATTTGATTCGTCGTGCAAATGAAAATACATCGGTAGCCGGACAAACAAACCGCGAATTGGATTTATTGAATAAAGAATTGAAACGAAGAAGATCAAAATAGATAAATTTGTTGCTCGAACTGACAAAAAAATCAAACTCAAATAAAAAAGTAAAGCACTCTGAATGGAGTGCTTTACTTTTTTTTATTTACTTAACGATTATAACGGAATAACAAACATAATCTTTTTATCTGTTTTTACATTTAGTCTTAATCACTTATTCAACTTACTGTGAAAACGCGAATAGCTAAAGTAAATTAATAAACCTATAAGTAACCATACGCTGAAGTACAGCCAGTTCCAAATGGTTAATTCTGCCATCATGTAAATACAGCAAATTAATCCCAACACAGGTATTAAGGAAAGATTCTTTTTAAACGTCCAAATACACAAGAAAACCATAGCTATTAAAAACAACCACATAGGTATTTTGTGTTTAAATAAATCAAAACCAGTTTCAAACTTTAATTGTTGATCTACCGGCGCTTTCTCAATTAACTCCACATATTGTTCTGCTGATTTTTCTTTTACCGATGATAGCATTGCTTCCAAATCATTATTAAAATCAATTGATTTTATACGATAATCGGTTTCTAAAAAAATAGACATATTTACAGCATCATCTTTAGAAAGCTGCGTAACAAAATTAGTAGGTTCATAAACCTGCGGTGTATTGTAAACAAATGCTTCGGCACCGCTTTTATTCCAAATGAAGATCGAAATTAAACCAACAACAAAACCAACTGGTAAAAAGTATTTTGCATTTATATACGGAATACGGAATTTACCCCGTGGAATATCTTTATCCTGCAATACCAACACCCCGGCGCAAACTAAAGCAAAGGCAAACAAGGTACCAATACTGCATAAATCGGTCACCATGGTTAAATTCATAAACAATGCAGGAACAGCTACCACAAATCCAGTTACAATGGTAGCAAATGATGGCGTTCTGTATTTTGGATGCACTTTAGAAAATTTAGGTGGTAACAAACCATCACGGCTCATACTCATCCAGATTCTCGGTTGTCCCATCTGAAAAACCAACAATACGCTTGCCATAGCCACAACCGCACTTACAGCAACAATACCGGCAAACCATTTTAAGTTTACCTGATCAAAAACATACGCTAACGGATCGCCTACATTTAACTGTTTGTAATTAACCATACCCGTTAAAACCAAAGCAATGGCAATGTACAACAAGGTACAGATAACAATAGACCAAATCATGCTTCGGGGTAGATCGCGCTGCGGATTTTTACATTCTTCGGCTGTTGTAGAAATGGCATCGAAACCAATGTACGCAAAGAAAACCGCCGACACGCCTTTTAAAACGCCCGACAATCCGTTTGGTGCAAAAGGATCGAAATTATCGGTATCTACATAAAAAATTCCGACAATTAAAACTAAAGCAATAACCGCTAATTTTACGTAAACCATGATGTTGCTTGCGTTACGCGATTCTTTCATACCACGATAAACCAGCCAGGTAATCAGTACAATAATTGCCAGTGCAGGAATATCTGCCACAAAATGAAAACTACCAATTTGCGGAGCCGTTGTCCAGGCGGTATGAGCCAATTGCAGATTATTCGGTAAGTTTTCAAACGATTTTCCGCTACTCATTAAAGCCATAGCATCGTTAAAACCTTGGTTGGCCGAAAGATAATCCATCTGTATCCACTGCGGCAAATATATGCCCATATTGCTTAACAAACCGGTAAAATAATCGCTCCAAGAAATAGCCAGCGTAATGTTCCCTACGGCATATTCCATAATTAGCGCCCAGCCAATAATCCAGGCAATAACTTCGCCAAACGCCACGTAACTATAGGTATAGGCACTACCCGAAACAGGAACCATTGAAGCAAATTCGGCATACGCCATGGCTGCAAACCCACATGCCAAAGCAGTAAACATAAAAAGAAAAATTACTGCCGGACCGCCATCAAAACTTGCCTGCCCAATGGTACTGAACACCCCGGCACCAACAATAGCGGCTATTCCGAAGAAAATTAAATCTTTCTGGGTTAAAAATTTTCCTAAACTATCTTTTTTTAATTCGTTCGCCTGTAATTCGGTAAGAATATCGGCAACCTTTTTTTTCCGGAATATATTCATCTACTTCTTAAAAGATTGGTAATTGCTGTTTTTATCTGTCAAATCTAACTAATTTTACAGAAAAAACAGCATCTATTGTAAATTCATTCGGTATAATAAAAATTGATACAACGATAAATTTAAACGATAAAAACCTATGGATAATTCTAAATAATGAAGGTATCTTTGCACTACAAAATAAAAGGATCATTATTAACTTATAAAAGATAAAATTATGGCTTTAGTAGGAAAACAATTTCCGAACATTACAGTAGATGCAATTTCTGAAATGGGAGACAATTTAAGAATCAATGTTTTAGAAGAAGCAACAAAAAACAACAAAAAAGTATTATTATTCTGGTATCCAAAAGATTTTACTTTTGTTTGCCCAACAGAATTACACGCTTTCCAAGCAGCATTACCAGAGTTTGAAAAAAGAAACACTATAGTAATTGGTGCATCTTGCGATACAAACGAAGTACACTTTGCTTGGTTAAACACTGCAAAAGATAACGGTGGAATTGAAGGTGTTACTTACCCTTTATTAGCTGATACTACTAGAAACTTATCAAGCGTTTTAGGTATTTTAGATGTTACTGCCGAAGTTTATAACGAAGAATTAGATTCTGTTCAATTAGAAGGATCAAACGTTACTTACCGCGCAACTTATTTAATTGACGAGACAGGAAAAATTTTCCACGAAGCAGTTAACGATATGCCTTTAGGACGTAACGTAAACGAATTTATCCGTTTAATTGATGCTTACACACACGTACAAACACACGGTGAAGTTTGTCCGGCGAACTGGGAAGAAGGTAAAGAAGCAATGAATGCTGACCGTAAATCTACTGCCGAGTATTTAGCATCACACTTAAACTAACAAACCGTATTAAGTATAAAAAATCCAAATTCAGCATAATTTTTTAGCGTTTGGATTTTTTACCAAAAACAAATCATTATGTTATTAGAATTAGAACAAGACAACTTACAAGAACTGGTTGCAAACAATAGTAAAGTAGCTGTACAATTTTCGGCTTCATGGTGTGGAAACTGCCGTATTATGAAACCAAAATTCAAAAAAATGGCGACTGAAAAAGACGATGTAACTTTTGTAATTGTTGATGCAGAGAAATTTCCAGAATCAAGAAAATTAGCAAACGTATCAAACCTACCAACATTCGCTATTTTTAATGGTGGTGCTTTGGTAGATGAAACCCAGACCAACAAAGCCGATGTTTTAGCAGAGTTGGTTAACAAATTAGCTTAATTATGAAATTACCTGTAATTAAACATTTAACTGAATTTATTCAGGAGAATGATCAAGACTATATCAATGAATCTATTGAAGTTCTAGAAGCTTTATGCGAAGTTCCGTCGTTAAAAGATGAAGAATTAGACGTAATTGCCGAATTAATTTCAAATATGTACGGTGCTGTAGAAGTAGATAAGCTTATAAAAGCGGGAACGCCAAAAAAAGAAGCTTTAAACAGTTTTATGATGCGCGTATTAGGATCTATAGATAAGTAATTTTTTTGCCCATTAATACAAACCACGAGTAACAACTCGTGGTTTTTTTATTTCTACAATGACAATTTTTTCAGTAATTTTGCCCAAATTGCTTTTGAATGAAACATCAAAAAACATCTTTTATTTCGGGCAGAATTAAAAGTGTAAAATACGCCTTTAAAGGATTTTACTTGTTAATAACAACCGAACACAGCATTATGGTTCAGTTACTCATCAGCGTAATTATGTGTATTCTTGGTTACTATTTAAAGATTAGCGCTATTGAATGGATGTTTCAAATACTAGCAATTGGCCTGGTTTTAACTGCCGAAAGTTTAAATACCGCCATTGAAGCAATTTGCGATTATATACAGCCAAATTTCGATTCCAAAATAGGTTTTATTAAAGATATCGCAGCTGGCGCCGTAACATTTGCCTCGCTAACAGCAATTATAGTAGGCGCTATTATTTATTTACCCAAACTAATTTAGAGAAAATGACTGCCAAAAAACAAAATACAAAACAAATTCCAAATAAACAGGCTCAACCTAAAGCTAAACAAACCGCAACCAACGGCGCACGTATAAGCTTTATTTTCGGCACCCTATTTTTAATGTTCTCGGTAATTTTACTGTGCAGCTTTATCTCATACTTCACCACTGGTGGTTTTGATCAAAGTGTGGTTACCGAATTAGGCAACCGTGATGTAGAACCCGAAAACTGGGTAGGTAAATTAGGTGCGTGGCTAGCGCATAAATTTATTTTTGAAGGATTTGGAATTGCATCGTTCTTATTTGTGAAAATATTTGGAGAAATTGCCCTGTGGTTTGGTTTGCGCTTTAATGCTGCCAAATTGCGCCGCATGATTTTCTGGGATTTATTCGCCATTATTATATTATCAATTGCATTAGGGCATTTTGGTGCGAACTATCCGTTTTTGGGTGGAACCGTAGGTTTTGAAATGAACGATTACCTGCAAGATTATATAGGACAGATTGGCACCCTATTGGTGGTTGTTTTCTTAATTATCTTCTATCTGATTTTCAGAATAAAAATGACACCAAAAGCATTTACCAATGTTGTATCTAACACACACGCAAAAATAAAAGACAACCTTGAAAAAGCAGAGGAAATCATCAATACTCAACCAACCCAACCAGCACAACCTGTAAAAACTAGTCAGCCGGTAGTTGAAGAAGAAGCAAAAACAACGGTTTCTCCTACTCCTGTTAAAGCAGCTGTAGCAGAACCTGTTGTTAAAAACCAAATCGATTTTAATCTGAACCAAAAAGAAGAAACAAAAAATACCGTTACCAATTTTACTGTTACCGATCAAAGTAAACAAGCCGACCATCACGAGGAATTCATCATTGAAACCATTGAAGAAGAGGAAACACTTGCCGATGACGATCTATCAAAAAAAATAGTAGAAGATTTTGGTTTGTTCGATCCTACGTTAGAATTATCCAAATACCAGTTTCCTACAAGCGAATTACTGTTTGAACATACTACAGGCGGTATTACCATTAATCAGGCAGAATTAGAAGAAAACAAAAACCGTATTGTTGATACGCTGAACAACTATAAAATTGGGATTGCCCAAATTAAAGCAACCGTTGGACCAACCGTTACACTTTACGAAATTGTGCCCGATGCCGGCATTCGTATTTCAAAAATCAAGAGTTTAGAAGACGATATTGCACTGTCTTTATCTGCTTTAGGAATTCGTATCATTGC
Source organism: Paenimyroides ummariense (assembly GCA_040391585.1). Lineage (GTDB taxonomy): Bacteria > Bacteroidota > Bacteroidia > Flavobacteriales > Flavobacteriaceae > Flavobacterium > Flavobacterium ummariense_A. The sequence continues at coordinate 10,376 of JBEBXO010000063.1, forward strand.
GCCGATCCCTGGAAAAGGAACAATAGGTATTGAAGTTCCAAATACGACACCTTCGACCGTTTCAATGAAATCGTTGATTTTATCTCCGAAATTTCAAAACGCCGAAATGGAACTTCCTGTGGCAATAGGAAAAACCATTTCTAACGAAACTTTTGTTTTTGATTTGGCAAAAATGCCCCATTTACTAATGGCAGGTGCTACAGGTCAAGGAAAATCGGTTGGATTAAATGCCGTTTTAACATCATTGCTTTACAAGAAGCATCCTGCCGAAGTAAAATTTGTTCTGGTAGATCCTAAAAAAGTAGAATTAACCTTATTTAATAAAATAGAACGTCACTTTTTGGCGAAACTGCCAGATACCGAAGACGCCATTATTACCGATAACACCAAAGTTATCAACACTTTAAACTCGTTATGTATAGAAATGGACAACCGTTATTCTTTATTGAAAGATGCCATGGTACGTAACATTAAAGAATACAACGAAAAATTTAAACAACGAAAATTAAACCCCGAACAAGGACACCGTTTTTTACCGTACATTGTTTTGGTAGTTGATGAGTTTGCCGATTTAATTATGACGGCAGGTAAAGAAGTAGAAACACCTATTGCCCGTTTGGCACAGTTGGCGCGTGCCATTGGTATCCACCTGATTATTGCAACACAGCGTCCGTCGGTTAACGTAATTACAGGTATCATTAAAGCCAACTTCCCTGCACGAATTGCTTTCAGAGTATCATCAAAAATCGATTCAAGAACTATTTTAGACGGTCCGGGAGCCGATCAGTTGATAGGTCGTGGAGATTTACTATTCACTCAAGGAAACGATATGGTGCGTGTACAATGTGGATTTGTAGATACACCAGAGGTTGAAAAAATCACCGAATTCATTGGTAGTCAAAAAGGTTATGGCGATGCGTATTTGTTGCCGGAATATGTAGGTGAAGAAAGTGGCACAAGTCTTGATATTGACATTGCAGACCGCGATGTGATGTTCCGTGAAGCTGCCGAAATTATTGTTACAGCCCAGCAAGGATCGGCATCGTTGTTACAAAGAAAACTAAAATTGGGTTACAACCGCGCTGGCAGATTAATTGATCAGTTGGAAGCCGCCGGAATCGTGGGTCCGTTTGAGGGCAGTAAGGCGCGATCTGTAAACATTACCGATTTGGTTTCTTTAGACGAATTTTTAAACAACGAAAAAAACAGAATGTAATGAAAAAATTAGCTTTACTATTAGCAATTGTACTTATAAGTGTATCAAACTACGCCCAAAACACTGCTGCTGCCAAAAAATTATTAGATGAAGTATCTGCCAAAACAAAAACCTACAACAATATGGTGATTGAGTTTAGCTTTAACAACGGCAAACAAGATTCTAACGGCAAGGCAAGCATTCAGGGCGAAAAATATTTGGTAGATTTTATGGGGATCACCCAACTTTTTGACGGGTCTAAAATGTACCTTATCAACCCGAACGACGAAGAAGTTACCGTATCAAGTGCAAACGCTGCCAATTCGCAAACTGTAAGCATTGCCAGCTTGTTATCGTTCTATAAAAAAGGATACAGTTATGTATGGGACAAAAAACAAACCGTAAACGGAAAATCTATACAATATATAAAACTGATTCCAAGCAACAGTAAAGATGTAAAAGAAATTTATCTAGGTATCGATACCAAAAACAAAACTATTTACAACCGTACCGATGTGTACAAAGGCGGCAGTAAATCAATCATTACCATAAAATCTTTTAAAACAAACCAAACTTTGTCAAAAAACCTTTTTACCTTTGCAAAATCTAAATATCCAAACTATTACATCAACAATTTAGATTAAGGTAACACGTGAAAATACTTGACCGATATATATTAATAAGTTTTGTAAAAACATTTTTTTCGGTATTTGCAATCTTGTTCTTCATTTTTGTACTACAGGGAATCTGGGTCTTTATTGGCGATATTGCCGGTAAAGACCTTGATTTTATAACCATATTTAAGTTTTTATTCTTTTATTCGCCAAAAATGATTCCCATGGTGCTGCCTTTATCGGTACTGCTGGCATCGATCATGACCTTTGGAGATTTCTCTGAAAACTACGAATTTGCCGCTATGAAATCGTCTGGAATTTCATTACAGCGTGCCATGCGTTCGCTTATCGTTTTCATATTGATTTTATCGGGGGTATCGTTTTGGTTTGTGAACAATGTAGCACCAAAATCAGAATTCAAGTTTGTAAACATGCGCAGAGACATCATTCACACCAAGCCGGCAATGGCCATATCGGCAGGTCAGTTTAACGATTTAGGTGCAATGAACATTAAAGTCGATGAAAAATATGGTGAAAAAGACGAAAAACTTCGCAACGTAACCATACACGTAATCAATCAGCAAAGCAGTACAAACAAAACGGTAATAAAGGCAAAAACGGGTAAAATTGAAACCAACGAAAACAGTCCGATACTAAAGCTGCATTTATTCGATGGAAATTATTACGAAGACGTAACAGCGCGACGTGGATCGGATACCAAGCCTTTTATAAAATCGGAATTTGAACATTACATCATGAGTATTGATGTTTCTGAATTTGATAAATCGGAAGAAGAACTACAGGAAATATCGAATACTGCCACCATGATGAATATATCGCAACTTACTTATACGATAGATTCGTTAAACGTTAACTACAACAATGAAATTAAAACACAGATAGATGCCAACAACAACGACACCCGTCTGTTTTTATCGAATACAGAAAAAACGAATAATATTGTTTACAAAACCATTAGTTTAGATTCGCTTCTTTCATTAAAAAAACGCTCACAAAAAATAAGTTTATACGCCAACGCCCAAGCGGTAGCAGACAACATAAAATTTAACATTACCAACAACAAAAGTGCACTTAGCGAAAAAACAAAACACATAAACCGTCATTGGATTGCCTTGTACGAAAAGTTCGTCATTGCATTCTCCTGCCTGCTTATGTTCTTCATAGGTGCGCCATTGGGAGCTATTATTAGAAAAGGTGGTTTGGGCTTACCTATGGTTTTTGCAGTTTTAATATTTATTTCATACCACTTTATAAACACTTTTGGTAAGAAACTGGCGCAAGAAGACGGAATTACTCCCTTTTTAGGGTCGTGGCTGTCTACACTGGTACTTTTGCCAATGGCAATTACTTTTACCTACAAGGCAACCAAAGACCGGGGAATAAACAGCATAGACAATTTGCTGTACCCTATTACCAATTATTTAAAAACAAAATTTAAAAAGAAACAACAATAACAATACATAACATGTCTGATATAAAATTAAACACCATAGAAGAAGCTATAGAAGATATCCGTCAAGGAAAAATCATCATAGTAGTAGATGATGAGGGTCGTGAAAATGAAGGAGATTTTTTAGCAGCAGCCGATAAGGTAACACCCGAAATGATTAATTTTATGGCTACACACGGTCGCGGATTAATCTGTACTCCCTTAACAGAAAAACGTTGTAAAGAATTAGGATTACCTTTAATGGTATCTAAAAACACCGTTTTACATCACACGGCTTTCACTGTTTCTGTTGATTTAATAGGTAATGGATGTACTACAGGTATTTCGGCACAAGACCGTTCAAAAACCGTTGAAGCATTAGTAGATCCCGAAACCAAACCAGAAGATTTAGGTCGTCCGGGACATATCTTTCCGTTAATTGCACGTGAGGGCGGTGTTTTACGTAGAACCGGTCATACCGAAGCAGCCATTGATTTTGCCCGTTTAGCAGGCTTCCGTCCTGCAGGTGTCATCTGTGAAATCATGAATGAAGATGGAACCATGGCACGATTACCACAACTATTTGAAGTTGCAAAAAAATTCGATTTAAAATTAGTATCCATTGAAGATCTGGTAGCTTACCGAATGAAGCACGACAGTCTAATTCAGAAAAAAGAAGATTTTGATATTCAGACAAAATACGGAACGTACCGTTTACGTGCATATTTACAGGTAACCAACAAGCAGGTTCATATTGCACTTACAAAAGGTGTGTGGAACAACGGCGATGCTGTTTTAACCAGAATTAATTCATCACAAGTTAATAACGATATTTTAGGAAACCTTACCAATAATCAAGACGAAAAGCTTGATTTAATGTTCCAGGCGATTGACAGAGAAGGAAAAGGTGCTATTTTGTTTATCAACCAAGAATACAACACCCTTGATTTATTAAAACGTTTAGGCGAATTAAAAGAATTACAGTCAGAAACTGATGCTATTGTAAAGGCTCCTAAAATTCAGCTTGATAATAAAGATTTCGGAATCGGTGCACAAATACTGCACGATATCAACATTTCTAAAATCAAACTAATGAGTAATTCCGAACACAGCAAACGCGTGGGTATGGTAGGCTACGGCTTAGAAATTACCGATTACGTAAATTTTTAAAACAGTAAATAATTAGGTTTCAAAACAATAAAAAAAGTTCTAAAATTTTTTATTTAAAAGTGTTGCAGAATAACAAAACCTTACTATATTTGCATCACAATTAAGGAACGAAAGAACGTTAGTTGTAAGACCAAGGAGAAATGGCAGAGTGGTCGAATGCGGCAGTCTTGAAAACTGTTGACTGTAACAGGTCCGGGGGTTCGAATCCCTCTTTCTCCGCAAGTAATAATCAGTTTTAATATTGATTTACGCCTAAAGGACTATAAAACCTGCAATCTTTAAGATATGCAGGTTTTTTTTTTGTGCATGAGAATCATCAAAATTTATAAAAATGCTCAAAATTCTGTGGCAAAATAATGGCAATTTTTTTAAGGTAAAATTATTGCCACTAAAACAAACACAAATACCTGATTTTCAACATATAAATATATTTAACGACTTGAATTTAAATTATTGTAGTTCGATATTTATCAATATTTAAATTTATATTATATGTTAGAAACAAGTTACGGATTAAATTTCTTTCTCAAAACTCATCATTGTAGATTCTGGTGAATGTGACCAGTGTATTCTGGTTTAAAGTGACCAGTGTAAA
>JBEBXO010000064.1:0-14674 GCA_040391585.1 Paenimyroides ummariense
AAAGCTTAGTATTCAACCGATACAGCTTTTTCCTGAAAACTTTAAAATAAAAAAAACAGCACTAATTTTTCTAATCAAATTTGTGCTGTTTTTTTATAAGTTTTTTTTGTTTGAATTTTGTTATTGTTTTGATTACTATAAATTAGAACTTGTAAGATAATAGATGATACTTTTAGTTATTTAAAAGTATTAGCCCACCATTAATTTGGCACTTTCTTTCCACAAATAATTTGGAATAGGTTCATGCAATTCCCATTTTATAGACATGGGTTTGGCACCTTCGTAATCTACAAAATTGGCAGGCCCTAAAAACACATAACCCTGTGTAAATGTATGCGCATCTTCTTTCGATTCTCTTACAAATAATAAAATTGTTTTACCTAAAGCTTTTTGTTCAATATATGATTTTCCTTTATCAGACCATGGCGTAGTTGCATTTTGAGATTGCCAATGGAACAAGCTTTCATTTATAGCGTAGTCATCATACATTGTGGTTGGAGAAAAATCTTCTTCGCTTTTCTTTAAATTAATAAATAAGGCTTCGGTATTTGAGCTTTTGTTTAATGCTACTCCTTCACGATTACTACTTTGCTTTTCATAAGTTGATAAACCTAGAGCAACTAATATTTGCTCTCTGGTATAGCGTGCATGTATAGACAATGGAAAATTAGCCGGATGTAAACAAGGAATTTCCTCAAAAGCTAATTGATCCTTTTTTACTTCTATAAATTCCAACAACTCTGCAACGAAATCTTTATTGGCTCCAATGGCTAGTAAAGCATCAGCCAATGAAGTATCCATACCTGCTTTTTGATAAAAGTCATAATACAACATTAAAGCATACGTTTGCTCATGGGCTGATAAATCAATTTGATTTATATCAAAATTAACTTTACTGAACCTAAAGATAAATTGAAAATAAGATAAAGATTCTGTAACGATCCATTTCTTACCTAACATACTCTTGTAACGATCGGCATTCGTACTGTTTATTGCAATGTTTAGCGCCTCTGATTTTAGTTCATAAAAGCTATTGTTTTTATAAACATCTGCCAGTTTAAGATTGTAGATCGATAAGAAATTCTTTAAAGTTAATGGGTTATTGGTATGGCTTTTAAATTGTTGTATTTTTTTTATTAATTGGCGCTTATCTAGCTTGGTTGCTTTACGTATATTTTCTAAAATATATTCTTTCGCTTTTTTCTCTAATACGATGGAACACCCAAGGGGTAGCTTTGGAAAATCGCGTTCTATTTCATGAGCCACCGTAGTGGTTGTTTTGCCTATAAGTGCTCTGAATTTGTTTTCAAAATCGTATTCCTCTCTAGCTTGTCCCACGAAATCTAGAACAGTTAGTACATCTTTGCTTTCGTGCAAGCGTAAACCGCGACCTAATTGTTGTAAGAAAATGGTTAAACTTTCGGTGGGTCTTAAAAATAACACCGTATCTATTTGTGGGATATCTACACCTTCATTAAACATATCTACTACAAACAGATAATTGATCTCCTTATTCTTAAACTTATCTAATACATCTGTTCTACGATTAGAATTATCAGACGTTAAATATTGAGAGCGTAAGCCTGCTTTATTAAATTTATCTGTCATAAATTCGGCATGCGCCTTACTTGCACAGAAACCAATACATGAAACCTCTTGCGGATCTTTGGTGTATTTTTCAAGGTTTTGAATAATATCTCGTACGCGAAAATCATTTGCTGTAAGCACATTGGTTAACGCATTGCTATCATATCGTCCATTTATCCATTTTACTTTGGAATAATCGATTTGATCTGAAATTCCAAAATATTGAAATGGACAAAGGAGTTTATTATTTAAGGCATCGGGCAGTCTAATTTCGGCTGCAATACGATTATTGAAATCTGCTACCACATCTTTACCATCCATTCGTTCTGGTGTAGCTGTTAAGCCCAATAAAATTTGTGGACGAAAATACTGAATTACTTTTTGATATGATTGTGCTTGCGCATGATGTACTTCATCAATCACCACATAATCATAATATGTTGGTGTACAAAAAGCCTCCAGGTCTATATTATTAAACGTTTGAATGTAGCAAAAATTACATTCTTTTGATTGGGTTGATAGCCATCGCCCATTAATTCACCAAAATTTTGCTCTTTAAGCACATTTCTAAAGGTATGCATAGCTTGTTGTAAAATCTCAATTCTATGGGCTAAGAAAAGGAATTTTGCATTGGGGTGCATGATTTTAAATTTTTGGAAATCAAAAGCTGCCAGCATTGTTTTTCCCGTTCCTGTTGCTGCTACAACTAAATTACGATTAGATTGATGTACTTTTCGTTCTACTTGTAATTTTTCTAGAATTTCGAGCTGATAATGGTAAGGTTTAAGGTCGAAAAATTGTGTAAAATCAATTGTTTTTTTGCCGAATTTACTCTGACTTAAGGCTTGAGATAACTGCTCGTATTGTCCTGATTGATAAGGTTCAAATTCATTACTTGCCCAATACGATTCAAATGTTTTTTTGAATTTATTTATAATATGTGGTATTTCTTTGGTAGTTACTTTAACGTTCCACTCCAACCCATCGGTTAAAGCCGATCTAGAAAAATTTGAGGAACCGATATAGCCGGTATGAAAGCCCGTATTTCTAAAAAATAGATACGCTTTGGCGTGTAAACGTTCATTAGCTGTGTTATAGGACACTTTGATTTCGGTATTGGGTAATTTACTTAATTCTTCTATGGCTTTAGCATCGGTTGCACCCATGTAAGTTGTTGTAAGTATGCGCAACTTTCCGCCTTTACTCGTAAACTCTTCAAACGCTTCTTTTAAAATAACCACCGCTTTCCACTTTATAAATGAAACCAGTAAATCGATACGGTCTGAAGATCGTATTTCTTTTTTTAATTCAGACTCTAGAGATAAACCCACATTTCCACCAGTAAATAACTCACTTTGCGTTAAACGCGTTCTCGGCATTATTTCATTTAAATGTAATTTTAAATCCACATAGTCGTTATTTAACTTATCAAAAACGCCCTCCAAGATACGACCCTGTGCATCTAATAAATCTTGATCAAATTGATACTGCTCTATTTCTTGCGATAAAAATATTAAAATTTTATTCGTTATTTCGATCTGTTGCTCTACAATTGTAGGACCTTCTTTGCTAGATTTTATCAAATTAAGAGCAGCCATAATTACGGCACCAAGATGTTTACCTAAAAATTGACTCGCCTCTTCTGCATCTAATTTTTTATCGTCAATGATATAATATTGATGCGTATTTAGCCGTGCTAATTTCTGCTGTAATGAATTCGTAATTAAGGTTTCGTATATGCCTAGTTCCATAGCAATGGTATGTTTTTTTGTTATTACGCTTAATGTGTTGCCATTAATTTTTTAACAATTGGCAGATCTGCTGCTGCCCAATCTAATAGTACTAAATCTGCTGTAGTTAACCATTGATACGCAATATGCTCGTTTAATGACAATTCTTTCGTATGTGTAATACACACATAACTATGCATTGTAAGTTCAAAATCGGGATAAGAATGGGTGATTGTTGTAAAAAAGGAACGTATAGAAACCTTTAAATTTAATTCTTCTGTAATTTCTCGAAGTAACGCTTGTTCGTGTGATTCTCCCTCTTCAATCTTCCCTCCGGGAAATTCATACTTGTATGCTATATATTCGAATTTATGCAGAGGTTTTTGTACACAAAGAATTTCTTCTCCAAATTTTATAATGGCTGCTACAACTTCTACTTTTTTCAAGATCTATAAATTTTATGGTTAAAAATATTGAAAATATAGTATAGTTACAAGTTTGTGGTTAACATAGTAACCTTTACCATAAAAAGATTTTGATGAAAGAGTTGAAATGAAGAAGCTTCACATTTTTATTTCTAAACTATTGAAGAATTAAAAGTATGATTAAGAATAAAAATCAATTTCATTTTAATTTATAGGCATATCTATATCAAGATTAAAACCATTAAATTTTGATATTAACTCATCTTCAGTAAATTTATTCTCCTCTACAAATTCAATATCATCATCGATGTTAAATAAATAGTAATCTTGTTCAACTTTGTAAATAAGCCATGTAGACGATATAATTCCAAATCTTTTTTCTATTTGAAATCCTTTATAATCAATAACTTTTAATTGTTTTATAACTTCTTGAATCTTCATAAATTAAACTATAAATTTAAACAAAAAAATATGAGCAAAAATAAATAGACATCTTTACTCCATCGTACTTACCATTACTACCCGCCTATCTTTTTGATATACTATCTATAAAATATTTTTGACAAGGTAAGCTTGTTGCACTTTCGAGTAATTCTTTTATTATAATTTCTATTACACTCATAAATCATATGCAATATACTTATAGAGCACGACAACTAGAGTCGCTTTATTTAAAATTTTGTTACTATAGAATTTAAATCACTCCTTTTTTGAAAACTAAATAATACATATACATCAGTTCTATATATGCAGAAAATACTTAACTTATGTACTTATTAAATAAAACTATTGGACTATGCAATATGCTTTAATAAATGAAGTAAAGAGTTCTGCAAAACCTCATTTAAAAGGGTTGTGTACTTGTTGTTTACAACCCGTAATTGCTAAATGTGGAACGCAAAAAATTTGGCATTGGTCTCACCTTACAAAAAAGAATTGTGATGTTTGGTGGGAAACTGAAACAGAATGGCATAGAAAGTGGAAAAAATCAATTTGATATAAGCTTTCAAGAAATAGTATTTACAGATAAAAAAAGCGGTGAAAAACATATCGCAGATATCTGTCTATCTAATGATTTGGTTATAGAATTTCAACATTCACCTATTCTACCAGAGGAACAATTAGCAAGAGAAACATTTTATAAAAACATGATTTGGGTAGTAGATGGAACGCGATTGAAAAACGATTTTAAGCGCTTTATTAAAGGTAGGACAAATACATTTGAATATACCCTCTTTTACGAAACAGAAAAGCCGAAAATATTTAAAGTTCAATTTATAGATTGGTGCCTACCCAATAATTGGTTAAAAAGTTCTGTACCTGTTCTCTTCGATTTTTACGGAGACGGTACATTTTCTGATTTTACAGAATTTAGGAAGCCTTTATATTGTGTTTTTCCATTTCAAAATGAATACGCTGTTGTTGCTGAAATTTCAAGAGAAACGTTTGTAAATACAACTAAAAATGGAGAATGGAGTGATAGAGTTCACCATTTTATGAAATCTTCTTTTTATAATGAAATTGTATCAAATAAAAATATCGCTTTTAAAAAACAACAACGTACTGTGTATACTATAAATGGAATACCTTTACTAGGCGGTAAACGAACTTTTATGAGACGATTTAAAAAGAAATAACATGGAATTAGTTGTGTAACAAGAGTTTTGCACTTTGATTCGTGTGGATTGTTGCATTGGATTTTTTTTTAAACGGGGAATTTTGTGACATGGTTACTTATTCTCGACCGGGCTCGAACTAACGGGGTATGGTGTGGTAGAACTATTTGGGTTTTACCTGTTGGAGATTCCGGAACGAGCCCGGAATGACAGCACGTAGTTAGAAAAAAATGGGATTTAGACAGGGCTCACTAACGGGGTATGGTGCGGTAGAACTATTTGGGTTTTACCTGTTGGAGATTCCGGAACAAGCCCGGAATGACAGTACATAGTTAGGAAAAAATGGGATTTAGACAGGGCTCACTAACGGGGTGTGGTGTGATAGAATTATTTGTTACCTGTTGGAGATTCCGGAACGAGCCCGGAATGACAGCACGTAGCTAGAAAACTAGTGATTTAGATAGGACACACTCTTAGCTTCAAGAAAACGTCACCCATACTTTAAGGTTTTGAAAAGCCGATTAAATTAATTAAGACTAACAAATATTGTCTGTAGTATTAGGAAATAAGTCATTTTTTGACTTATAAAGCCAGGTTTTGCAAAACAGTGTAAATGCTAGCAATACATTTGAAACATTACCAAACTATACTTTCAACAACATTTATCGGCAAAAAAAAGACATGAAAAAACATTAATTAAGTGTATATTTGCCGATAACGGCATTTATAATCAAAAGCTATGAATTATATTTCAGTAAAGGAATTTGCAAAAAAAAGGAATATTCCAGAAAGAACTGTTCGGAATCACTGCGCTACAGGAAGAATTAAGGGAGCTTTTTTAACCGGTAAAACATGGAATATTCCCGATGATGCAATATTGCCTGAGAAAGCAAACAAGAAGAAATTTAGTAATAATACATTACTGAACCACCTGAAAGAGCAAAAAGAAATGAAGCTGAAAGGCGGGATTTATCACCGTACGCAAATTGATCTGACTTATAATTCAAACCGCATAGAAGGAAGCAAGTTGACCCATGATCAAACTCGATATATTTTTGAAACGAATACTATTGGGGCTTCCAAAGAAAGCGTTAATGTAGATGACATCATAGAAACGACCAATCACTTTCGATGTATTGATTTAATCATTGACAAGGCAAAATCTAAATTATCAGAATCATTTATAAAGGAATTACATTTTCTCTTGAAATCGGGAACATCTGATAGTGGAAAAGACTGGTTTAATGTTGGCGAATACAAAAAACTCCCTAACGAAGTGGGTGGCAATGAAACGTGTCCACCTAAGGAAGTTCCGGCAAGAATGAAAGCCCTACTTTACGATTATCACAACATTGAAAAGAAAACTTTTGAAGATATTATAAACTTTCATTACCAGTTTGAAATTATTCATCCTTTTCAGGACGGAAACGGTCGGGTTGGCAGGCTGATCATGTTTAAGGAATGTCTTGCCAATAATATTGTACCCTTTATTATTGATGAAGAAATTAAACTGTTTTATTACAGAGGTTTACAGGAGTGGAATAATATAAGAGAATATTTATCGGATACCTGTTTAACCGCTCAGGATAATTACAAAGCTATTCTTGAATATTTTGAAATAGCGTTTGATTAGATTTGAAATTACTTCCCTGAATTTGGTAAAGCTATATCCTAAACCTTATTTTTAAACACACACACCTTTATAAAAACGCATAAAATGAAAAACATCATACTTATTTCGGTTCTTTTTGTTTACACTATCTGTAAAGCACAAACTACCTTTAAAAACGAACGGTTGGGATTTTCTATAGAACAGCCAAAAAAATGGATTGTTGCTGAAGAAGGTGAGACCGTTCAAAACCTGAAAGAGCACATAAAGCTTGACAAAGCAACTTTAAAAAAGCTTATTGATACTCATAAAGGTACCTACCAGGTGGTAACCTTTTTTAAGTACCCCATTAACAGCAGACATGGTGTAATACCTACCATTAAGATTGTCTTGAAAAATAACGGCACCCCATCTTTTGAGGATTTTAAGAAAAGTATTGAAAGAAGTTTTTCAGGTATGAAGGATATTTTTCCAGACTTTAAGTTTATAGAACAACCAACCATTAAATACATCGGTGACATACAGTGCGTTTTTGCAATGTGCGACTACACACTGACAGCCTATAACGGACAGGAAAAAGTTAAACTTAAGGTATACGCCTTACCTGTAGATGATTCTTTTTATCAGATTACCTTTATGGATTCAGAAAAAGAAGACAACAGCAAGCTTTTTGAAAAGGTTGTTGAATCGATCAGGATTGAGCAGTAAAGGTTGAGGTGTTGGATGTTTGGTGTGGGATGCTATTTATCACAGATGCACAGATTATGACTTTACTGGTTGAATCGTTGAACTTTTGAGTTAATTAGTTCTCGATTGACGCTCGAATTGACGTGGATGTGGAGTGGATGTGGAGTGGTAGAAGTATTTGGCTTTGATATCTCCTTTGTTAAGGATAGTTCTATTTTGGTTTTTCTCTTCTTTATAACTAAAGAAGCAAAGTTTTTCTTTTTATCTTGCCTCAGTTCAAAAACAGTTGAACTTTTCCTTGTTCACTATCTGATCGAAACGGTGTTTCACACCCCGATCATCTTACGCTCTCTTCGTCGGTTCAACTATTGTTTTCGCACTAATGACGCTTTGATTCGCAAATATATATAATGATTTGTTTTTTTAATCGTTGATCCCGATGGCTCGGGACAAGACCTGATGGCCTGAATGTATGCAATATGTTATTTACCACAGATTCACAGATTATTATAAAACTTCTTTTAATACAATTTACTTTCACAATGTGGTAAATTTTCACGGATGGCTGAATGTGGTACATTCAGTTGTTTTGATTGATTCTGTGGATATCTACTTAATGGAGGTAATTTATGCTGCATGTCTTTCTCTTGTGCGACCCCTTGTCAAGCAAGGGGTGACTCGGTTCTCGACTGGGCTGGAACTGACGTACATTTGAAATGATAGAACTATTTAGCTTTGAGATCTCCATTTGAGTAAGAGTCCGATTTCGGTTTTTCTTTTCTTTTCGGATGAAAAGAAACAAAAATCTTTTTTGTTGCGGCGATCTTTTAAACGGTCGAATTAAACTTTTGAACCTATCTGATCGAAACGGCGCTTTGCACCCCGATCAGCTTGCGCTTCCACTAAAGCGGGACAAGTCATACAGTTATTCGACGCTCGCTTAAAATTTCATACCGCTTTTGATTCGTGTGGATTGAATTATGGTGTTTTTTTTAATGAGGAATTTTGTGACATGGTTACTTATTCTCGACTGACGCTCGAACTGACGTGGGCGGTCAAAATCAGCTTGTTGACTAACCCATCGAATCGTTGCTTCGCAACCTGATGTGTTTTAACGTCAACTGCACCGTTCTGACACTTCCCGCCAAGAGCGGGACAGGCTACCTAAAGCTTGGATACCGCCAGTATATAGACCATTTACGATATTATTTCGGTATTTATTAAAGTTAACAAGACTTCCACATACACTCAAAAAAGTGTTTGGGGTTTGTTGTTTTGCAACAAATTACCTTAAAAAAATGTCCATATAGAGACATTTAATGACACATAATGACACTGAGTTCCATCCTACAAAAATGATTTGGTTTTATGCACAACTTTGTCACAGGTACTCCTACATAAGTTGCAACGAAAAGGAACCACAATCATTTTTATTCATTTTAAAAAATTAGAAATTATGGCAAACCAAGATGGTATTTTTAAAATTAAGGGAACCCTGGGTGGTGTGACCTTTTACAAGACCAAAGACGGACATTTGGTACGTGAGAAAGGCGGGATAGACAAAAAGCGAATTGCGAGAGATCCTGCGTTTAAACGCACCCGTGAAAACGGTAGTGAATTTGGCAGAGCCGGTACTTACGGCAAGTACCTGCGCAGTGCTTTTAGACCTATGCTGAACAACACATCGGACAAGCGAGTGGTAAGCAGGCTGGTTAAGGAGCTGATGGCCATTATTAAAACAGATACTGTGAACGCCCGTGGCGAACGCACACCGGTTGCAGGGAATTTTGACTTGTTGCGCGGATTTGAGTTTAACAGCAACGGACTTTTAAGCAATACCCTTTACGTGCCTTACAACGCTTCGATTGACCGTGCATCGGGAGCAGTAAGTGTGGAACTTCCGGAACTGGTTCCAGAACAGATGATCAGTGCACCGGCAGGAACTACGCATTTTAAAATTGTTGCAGGTGCTTCGGAAGTAGATTTCCAAGCGGGAAACTCCTTAACGGCTTACACCGGAACGTCAGAAATTGCTTGGGACAATTCCACAATGCCTGCCTTAACGCTTAATGTGGCACTTACAGCCTCAAGTGCACTACCATTGGTACTGCTTTTGGGTGTGGAATTTTACCAGCAAATAAACGGTGTGTTCTATATGCTGAACAACGGTTCGTTTAACGCACTGGCTGTGGTTAACCTTAACAAGCAGTAATATGCTGGTGCTTAAACGTATTTATCTGGCGACTGCGGTGCATGGCGAACTTACCCTAAACGGAAAGCATATTGCCTACACTATAGAGCTGCCTTGGCGGGATAACAAAAGACGTATTTCGTGCATACCTGAAGGAACTTACATTTTGAGGAAAAGGTATTCTGAGAAATTCAAATGGCATTTTGTATTTCTTGATGTTCCCAACCGCAGCTGTATACTGATACACCCAGCGAACGATGCGCAGAAAGAACTTCAGGGCTGTATTGCACCGGTAACCCAAATCACCGGCGAAGGAACAGGGATACTGTCACGAAAGGCACTACAAGCACTTACAGATGCCTTAGAACCTCTCTGGAAAAACGGACAGATTAAATTATGTATAACCTCTAACAAATAGGAACAATGAAAAACAATAATGTAATGGATCGTGCCATGGCACCGACTCCGAAATTCTTTAAAACCCTGCGTACCGCAGGCTTGGTACTTGCAGCCGTAGCAGGAACTATTTTAACCGCACCGATAGGATTGCCGGTAGCGGTGGTAAACATTGCAGGTTATCTGGCAGTTGCAGGAGGCGTATTGTCGGCAGTATCGCAGGTTACTGTTGACGAAGCAAAAGCTTCGGCAAAAAAAGACGGTAATGGCTGACGGTAGAAACTGGTTTATGGGCGGCATGCTGCTTTCGTGTTCGTACAGCCTGCTGCAGGCAGATGTATTGAAGACGGTTTTACTGGCTGTTATTGGTACGCTGACAAGCTACCTGTTTGGCAGACTGCTGGCGGTAGCAGCCAAATGGCTGCGTAAAAGAAAGGATTAATAATTTAAAAGGGATTGTCTTGCATGAGGCAGTCCTTTTTTTGATTTGTTTTTTAATCGTTGAACCGTTTATATGTTTGGTGCGGGGTGTGCCTTCGACACTTTGACGGGCTATTAGATTTGTATTTAGTAAATTCAGTTATTATTAATGAAGATAATTTCTGAACAACCAGAGGGAATAGGTGAACTAGTTCGACTCTTAAACGTAGTGGTTTATCCTGAGCATTAGTCCTATTCTCCTCTTTGGTTTTAAGTACCATTTAGAATGTTAAGCTTAAAGGCTTATTAATAGCGTTAGTAATTAAACCAATTGGGTTGTGTCAGAGTTGTTTTCCTAAATTCAAATTTATGAAAAATTTTATTATTGGCATTGATGTTTCTAAAGACACACTTGATTTTTGTATCCTGCAAAAAGATAGCCGCAGGAAACTTCAGCAAGGTGTGATTGCGAACAAAGAAAAAGAGATTCTTACTTGGCTGAAAAATCTAGACAAAGAGAATGTAGTTGTTGCACTGGAGCATACAGGACATTACGGTGCGCTACTGTCTTGGCTATTAGAAGAACAACTGTTTACTTACTATTTGATCAACCCATTAGATCTTCAGAGGTCATTAGGACTACAGCGTGGAAAATCTGATGTAGTGGACGCCTATAGAATTGCTGATTATATCATAACAAGTCACCATAAACTATCACCTTTTAAATTGCCTTGTGAATCATTAAGAAAATTAAAAGCACTAATGACGGCACGTGAACGATACGTAAAAATGTCAGTACAAATACAAAATAGCTTAAAAGCGGAAATGATACTAAGTGAAAAAGTAGCATTGAAACAATTGATAAAGCTTGAGCAAAAACAATTAAAATCCATCAAAAACACGATACAAGATTTAGAAAAACAAATGATGGAAATAGTAAAATCAAGTCAGGATCTAAACACCACCTACACAAAAATATCCTCTGTAATAGGTGTTGGTACCATTACGGCAATTAAATGCATTATAGAAACTGATAATTTTACCCGCTTTACAGATGCCCGTAAATTTAATTGTCATTGTGGCTTAGCTCCATTTCCTTATCAGTCAGGTAGTAGTATCAAAGGCCGTACAAAAACACACTTTTTGAGGGACAAAACACTAAAGTCTATTTTATTTAAAGCTGCAGGAAGTGCCATTCAGCACGATCCTCAATTAAAAAAATATTACGAACAAAAATTAGAAAAAGGAAAGCACAAGCTTACAGCTTTAAATGCTGTTGCAAACAAAATTGTATTAAGAATATTCGCCGTTGCAAAAAGAAACGAACCTTTTGTAAAATTAATTACTTGATTACTTGTTTTTATCTTAGAATGCTCAGTGACCGCGGGCTCAGTGACCGTTGGAAGGATTTTTTTCACAGATGTACAGATTATGATTAGTCCTTTTGAATATGATTTACTTTGATAACGTGGTAAATTTTCACGGATGACTGAATGCGGTACATTCAGTAGATCTTTTACTAACTATCTACCTTATTCGGTTCTCGACTGAGGCTCGAACTGACGTTGATTTGGTGTGGTAGAAATATTTCCTTCGAAATCTCCTTTAATAGTAGTAGATACATTTCGGTTTTTCTCTTCTTTTCGGATGAAAAGAAGCAAAAATCTTTTTTTAATCTTGCCTCAGTTCAAAAACAGTTGAACTGTTCCTCGTTCACTAGTTGATCGAAACGTCGCTCCGCTCCCCGATCATCTTACGCTCAATTACGTCCAAGCATTATTTTACAGCTTGGAAGCCGTGAACCTTACGGTTTTGTTGGTTCAACTATTGTTTTCTCACTAATGGCGCTTTTTAGATTTCAGTAAGTTGTTATATCATTTTTAGTAAGGTAAATGCATTTTTATTTTATTACTAAAAAGTACCAACTACGAGTCTATCTGAATAGATCTGCTTATTGTAAAAGATTAAGGCGAAGTAATATGATAACTAAAACAAAATAGTGACGCTCGAATAAAAATCTTTTCTTTTTGGTCTTGCCTCGGATGCACAGTTTATTGGCTATTTCTTGTGCGCTCATTTATATTTTATGAAAAATCGTGAAAAAGTAAATACTTTTTCACAACATAATATTATTACTTGTTTTACAATTCTACAGTTTATTTACAACATATTCAATAAACCAGTTGGGTATTTTATTTTTTGCCACAAGAATTTCAATTCCTCCGTTAACTATTTCTGCTACCAATTCCATCTGATCGGTAGAATTATCAAAAATATAAGCTTTATCCACTAACAAAAGTGCAGGCAACAAATTATTCAAAGTTTCATAGTAACGTCTTTTCACCCTATCCGGATCAACATTATGTCCACCTTTCTCTACCCGGTTTAAAACACGTGATACGTTAATATCCGCATCTTGTAAACAAACAAAATACAGATATGTTTTAAAACCAAGTTCTTTAGCACTCTTAATTTCATCCAGTTTTGAGGTATGACTCATAACCGACTCAAATGAATAACTTATTTTTTTATCTAAAAGATGTCTGCGAAGAAACGCCGTTATAAGAGAAGCTTCGTAACTATGGGTTTGCTTTGATTTATCTACGATTACATTTTCACGAATTTCAACATCGATAATACGTCCTTCCTTTTTAGCTTTTGCAATTAAGGTAATTGAATTTGGTTCTTGTTTAAAATCATCAAGATCGGCTTGAGTAAGGTTGAGTCCAAAAGATTCAATATTTATGAAGCCTTTTGAGACAATTTCTTTCTCAATTTCATCGGAATTTATGAAATGTCCGACATTGAACTGCTCTGCAATAGAAGAAAACAGCGTTGACTTTCCCGAACCATTAGGACCTCCAAAAACTCTTAACCTTTTTGTGTGAGACATAATTTAGTTCCTTTACTTAACGGCACCTGACTTTTAACCTGCTGTACTTTTTTAAGTTCTACTGTTGTTCCGTCAGCATTTTGCAATACAATAGCCTGACCTATTACAGTTTGTATTGGTAATTGTAATGCTGTAGATATTCTTACAGCTCTAGATGAAGCCCTGCGCGCTGCGCGCACAAGAGAAATACGTTCTTGACGTAATTTTATTCTCTGGGTTGCTTTACTTACTTGTTTTGACATCTTATACTTACAATTTAAATTATTGATAAAGTTACGAAATATAGCTGTTAAAATAAAAACACTTGTGCTATTTAGCAAAAGATTAAGCCGAATAAAGGTTACTGTTCAATTCTACAATCCATTGCACCAGTTCATTGTTAAAAATTTTATCTAACCTTTTAACCCCTCCTTCATCCAGCAAAGGCTTTACATCGAGGTCTTGTTTTTACAGTACTTTTTCTGCCAACAACTGCTTCTCAAACCTTATCAATCTATTTTAGCTGAATCTTGTTCCAATCTTTTTTTCTTTTAATCTTATCTATTGCACTCTTTATAAGTAATTCCGGAAAAACCAAATCGGTAACCAAGGAAAGGGTGCGTATAAATGCAATAACATCAGCTGCTATGTCTACATTTTTTACGGATTTCCAAGCAGTATTTAAAAACTCTTCAGAAAACCCCTTCTCATCTAAATGCATGCGCAATTCTTTAAGAGACTTGCGATCTAATTCTTCGGGTTTGGTACAGATAAGATCAATTGCTTGCAGATGAGTTCAACGATAACTCCGTCCAGATCTATATTGATTCGTTTTTTTTTAGTGTTCCTAAGTGTGTGTTTTATTACCAATGGTTATGTGGTGCATTTGGTATAAGGGTTTGGTGTAAATATAGTAATTGTTGATGAAGTTGTAATGGGCAAAGGCACAATTTGGGGGAAATTTGTTGAACCGTTGAGTTGTTGAAGTGTTTAATCGTTTATATGTTGGATGTTTGGTGCGGGGTGTTAGATGTTACCGGATGAATTGTTGATTCGGTTAACTGTTGAATCGTTTATATGTGTGATGCTGGATGTAGGGTGTTTGGTGCGGGATTTTACTTACCCCGGATGCACAGATTAT
>JBEBXO010000065.1:0-14643 GCA_040391585.1 Paenimyroides ummariense
GTTAGAATTCAACAATAAATTTGAATTAGACGGAATTACCTTTTTAGAACCTAACATTCACTTGTTTAGTTTTAACAATCCTTACGGTGCCTGTCCAAAATGCGATGGTTTTGGAACAACCATTGGTATCGATGAAGATTTGGTTATTCCAAACACTGCTTTGTCGGTTTACGAAAACGCTGTTTATCCGTGGCGTGGCGAAAGTATGTCGTGGTACCGCGATCAGTTAGTAAATAATTCGCATAAGTTCGATTTTCCTATTCACAAACCGTTTTACGAATTAACCAACGAACAAAAACAGTTAATTTGGGAAGGAAATTCGTACTTTACAGGTCTTAATTATTTCTTTAAAGATCTTGAAGCAAATAATTACAAAATACAAAATCGTGTATTATTGTCACGCTACCGCGGTAAAACCAAATGTAATGTTTGTAATGGCAAGCGTTTGCGACCAGAAGCAAATTATGTAAAAGTTGCCAATAGAACTATTTCTGATTTAGTTGATTTACCAATTAACGAACTACGCGATTTCTTTAAAACCATTCAGCTAAACGAATTTGAAAGCAAGGTTGCCAAAAGATTGCTGTTAGAAATTAACAACCGTTTGCAGTTTTTAAGCGATGTTGGGTTAGATTATTTAACCATAAACCGTAGATCCTCTACTCTTTCAGGTGGCGAATCGCAACGTATCAATCTGGCAACATCATTAGGTAGCAGTTTGGTTGGATCGATGTATATTTTAGACGAACCAAGTATTGGACTGCATTCGCGCGACTCTGAGAAATTGATCGAGGTATTGAAAAATCTTCGCGATTTAGGAAATACCGTTATTATTGTAGAGCACGACGAAGATGTTATGAAAGCCTCCGATGAAATTATAGATATTGGTCCGGAAGCTGGTGTTTTAGGTGGAAAGTTAATGGCACAGGGAACTTTTAAAGAGATTTTAAAAGCCGATACATTAACCGCAAAATATTTAAACGGCGATTTAGAGATTGAAGTTCCTAAAAAACGCAGACCAGTAAAAAATTATGTCGAAATAAAAGGCGCTCGCGAAAACAACTTAAAAAACATTGATGTTATTTTTCCGTTAGATTGTTTAACAATGGTAAGTGGTGTATCGGGCAGTGGAAAATCAACCTTGGTTAAAAAAATTCTGTATCCTGCTTTAGAAAAACATTTAACAGGTACGAGCGAAAAACCCGGTCAGTTTAACGAAATCACAGGATCTTTTTCGCACATAAAACACATTGAATATGTAGACCAAAACCCTATTGGAAAAAGCTCGCGAAGTAACCCTATTTCTTACATAAAAGCGTACGATGAAATTAGAGATTTGTTTGCCAAACAGCAACTTTCTAAAATACGCAATTACCAACCCAAACACTTTTCTTTTAATGTAGAAGGTGGGCGATGCGAAGTTTGTAAAGGCGATGGCGTGGTTACCATAGAAATGCAGTTTATGGCAGATGTGCATTTAGAATGCGAAACCTGTAAAGGAAAACGCTTTAAAAAAGAAATTTTAGAAGTAAACTTTGAAGGCAAGAATATTTTTGATGTTTTAAATTTAACGGTTGATGAATCAATAGATTTTTTTACCAAACACAAACAAGATAAAATTGTTCAGAAAATTCAGCCATTGCAAGATGTCGGTTTAGGATATGTTGCTTTGGGGCAGTCATCTTCTACCCTATCTGGTGGTGAAGCACAACGTGTAAAACTGGCAACCTTTTTAGGTAAAGGCGCTGTAAAAGAACGTGCATTGTTTATTTTTGATGAACCAACTACAGGTTTACATTTTCACGATATTCAAAAATTGTTACAATCGTTTCATGCATTAATTGAAAAAGGACATTCTATTATTGTTATTGAACATAATTTAGACATGATAAAATGTGCCGATTATGTGATTGACATTGGACCCGATGGTGGTAAAAACGGCGGAAACGTAGTTGCAACCGGCACGCCCGAAGAAATTGTGAAAAACAAAAAATCGATTACAGGTTTGTATTTAAAAGAGAAATTATAATAAAACAAAAGCGTTTCAAAATTTGAAACGCTTTTGTTTTTAAATCTCGCCCATCAACTTTTTCAAGGCGTCGTGTTCGTCTTGTGGTAAGTATGGTATCAATTTTTTAAAGTGGTCTTTAAATTCTCTTTTTTCGCATAAACGGATAATAGCATCGCGTCCAAATTTTTGAAAACGACTGTTGTGGTGTACCAAAGCGTTTACCAAATGCGGCAACGTATTACTGTCGTATTTATTAAGGTACCACAATGCATTTATAGCATTTGTACGCACGTTACTGTTGTATTTAATGTAAGCAAAATTCTCTAATTCTGAATACCAGTGTACCTTTTTATCGTTTTTATAATTTTCGGTAGCTAACGCAAACATTAACCAGGTAATTCGTAAATTATAATCGTTAAAACCTTTCCAAGTTGCAGTTTTATCTAGCAATTCTGTTCTGCCAGATACATCTTGCAACCATAAATTTTTAAGTACAATTTCTCGAGTTATGTACGAATTATCGTTTAAAAATTTCTTATAATCTTCCATAAACTCGGCAGGAATTTCACTGATAACCTGCACCAAAGCCTGACGAACCTTTAAATCGTTAGATTGTGCAATGGTTTGGTAAAACTCTTTCGCTTGGTCATAAGGCACGTTGTGTAATTGAAAAACAATTTCGCGTTTGGTATCGGTAAAGGTATTCGGATCTTTTAATAATTTAAGTAATTGCTCTTTTTTAACTTCAAATCCTTTTTCATGTAATGCTAAAACTTCAAAATACGATTTTACAAAAGGTGAGTTTTCAATTAAAAACAAGGCGTCTTTTGTATTAAATCCTTTATTTTCTAACCAATTCCGCTGAAAATTATCAACATTAAAATTAGGCACCACTGCAGTAACTTCCTTTAAAAAATCTTGTGTAGATGCGTTTTTAAAAGCATATTTATTCAAATAATTTTTTACAACTGTATTAAAGTTTGTTTCACTAATCTGGGATGATAAGTAAAACAACATCCATGCACCTTTTTGGTAATAAGTAACAGTAGTAGCCTTTTCACTGTAAACCGCTGTATTTTTATTTTCTTTAGCGTCTTTGGTAACCAATTCTGCCATTTCGTACAGTTTCCAATAAAAATGATCTATTCCATAAATATCACGTTCGGCAAGCAATGCGTAATAAGTTGCAAAACCTTCTTGCAGCCAATGGTCTTTTCCTGTTTTTGCAGTAACTACATTGCCAAACCACTGGTGCGCCATTTCGTGTGCGTTTACATTCACATAATCACGATCGTTCACTCCAATATTATCTACCACATAATCACTGTTAAAAATAGTCGATGTAGTATTTTCCATACCACCGTACATAAAATCTTCTACAGGAATGTTTCTGTAAATTTGCCATGGATAATTAAACCCTGTTTGTTTTTCAATAAAATCGAATATTTTTTTGGTATGCTGATAGGTAGTGGTGTATTTTGAAGCATCAACCGGACGGATATAATTTTCAATGGTAATGCCCGATGCGGATTTTTCAGTTTTCTTTTCGAATTTTCCAATTGCCATCATTACCAAATATGAACTCATTGGTTTGGTCATTTTATAGCTCCAGGTAGTTTGTTTACCATTAACAGTTTTTCCGTCTAAAGTTCCATTACTAATAACATCGTAACCCGTTTCAAACGAAATTTTAGTATTAAAAATCACCTTTTCATTGTAATCGTCAAAACTTGGGAGCCAATAACTGGTATATTTCCCCTGACCCTGTGTCCAAATCTGTAAATCGGTTCCAGAACCTACGTAATAAAGCGCTTGTTTAGGATTGGTTTTATAACTTATGGTAACCGTATTTTCACCTTCTTTAAAACCTTGCGTAAAGGCAATTTGTTTTTTATCGTAATGATATTTAGGTGTTTGTCCGTTTAATTTAACACCTTGAATCATCATGTTTTTAGCATCCATCTTAATAGAATCGGTTGCCTCGTTCACGGTAAACTGATAGGTAACATCGCCAATCACCATGTGTTCGGCAATATCAAATTTAATAGATGCATTCGCGGTAGTAAAGTCGACTTTAGGTTTTGTTTGCGACCAACCACTTAAAGATAGTAGTAAACTTATAGCAAGTACTGTTTGTTTCATAAACCGAAATTTTACGGAAGATATTAGAATTTCATAAAAGTACGAAATTAAAAACGTAATTTTGCTTAAAATTTTGATATGAATTTTACCGATTTCCCACTAAACAACAATGTTGCCGAAGCTATTAATGATTTAGGCTACACCACTGCCACACCCATTCAAGAAAAAGCAATTCCGTCTTTAATAGACGGGAAAGACTTGGTTGGCTGTGCACAAACAGGAACCGGAAAAACGGCAGCATTTGCCATACCTATTATAAATCATATTCATAGAATTGTTGGATCGGGCAAAAAACGCAAGCAGATAAGAACCATTATTCTTTCGCCTACCCGTGAATTGGCTATACAAATTGCCGAAAATTTTGAAGCTTTAAGCAAATACACTCAAATAAAAACGTATGTAATTTATGGCGGTGTGAATATGGAACCACAAATTAAAGCACTTAAATATGGAATTGATGTTTTGGTTGCAACACCTGGCAGATTTTTAGATTTATACAAACAAAACTTCATTAAAACCGATGCTTTACAACAAATTGTGATTGATGAAGCCGATTTAATGCTGGATATGGGTTTTATTAACGATGTTCGAAAAATTATAAAATTAACTCCACCAAACAGGCAAACCTTAATGTTTTCTGCTACCATGCCAATGGGCGTTCGTGAACTAGCCGATGAATTTTTAAGTAATGCGGTGTATGTTTCGGTTGATCCAGATTCAAGTACTGGTGCAAATATTACGCAAAAAACCTATCTGGTTGAAAAAGAAGATAAAAAGAAACTTTTAAAACACGTTCTTGAAACACAGAATTTAAAAAATGTACTGCTTTTTACAAGAACCAAACAAGGTGCAGATAATGTTGTTGATTTTTTACAGAAAGAAGGTTACAAAGCCGATGCCATTCACGGTGATAAATCGCAAGCTGCAAGATTACAGATATTAGAAGATTTTAAAAACAAACAGATCGATATTTTAGTCGCCACAGATGTTGCATCGCGCGGTATAGACATACAGCAACTGCCTTTTGTGATAAACTACGACATTCCGAATATTCCTGAAATATATGTTCACAGAATTGGTAGAACAGGTCGTGCGGGTGAAGAAGGTTTGGCACTTTCGTTTGTTGGTCGAGATGAAAAAACCTATTGGCAAGACATTGAAAAACTGATTCGCTTACAAGTAAAAGTGGTAAAAGACAATCCTTTTCCGTGGCGCGAACCAAACCCAAATGCCAAAAAAGATTTTAGAAATAAAGGAAAATCAGCATCGGCAAACAATTCAAATAAAAAGAATTCGACAAAAAATTCAGCTTCAAGAAAATCTGATGCTTCTAAAAAAAACAAGAAAAGATGGTACTAAATCATCTTTTTTTATTCTGATTAAAAATTTCATCAACGCCATTTAGTTATAAAAATTAAGAATATCTTTACTAAAAATATACAAGTTATGGAAAACAACAACATACCTATTAACGATTTTGTTTCACAATTTACAGAAAATTACACACGTGAAATAATAGAAGACGATGTAATTGGCTTTTATAACGATGCTTTTGTACTGTTACAGCATTTTAATAATTTAAAAGAATATGATACCGAAACCGAATCGTTTTATGCCGAATTCATCAACCATATAATAAAAAATGAAACGATTTTAAAAGAATATTCAAGTTTTGATTTTGGTTCGATAAAAACATTAAGCACCTTACAAAAAAGTTCTGCTTTTAAATCACTTGCACCTATTTATACACCATACAGCTTTACCGAAACAGAAGAAGCAATCGATCAGATTTTCGAGGAATTGAAAGTGGTGAAAGAGTTTAAAAAAGAACTGAAAGAAGAAATTGCTTATTTGTTAGTCGAGTACCAGTTTCATTTAAACCACTTAAAAGAGAACATGCAGTATAATTTTTATACGTATGAAGAATTTGACGGTATAGAACCTTTTAATTTAGACGAAAAAATGGAGGAACTAAAAACGGAAAAATTGAAATTTATACAGAAATGCAATGATAAATTAGCAAAAAAGTAAGGTATGAAAAAGTACAGAAACATTTTAGCAACAGTCGCTGGTTTTATTATAGGATCGGTAGTAAACATGATACTTATTTCCGTAAGCGGTAAAATTATTCCTTTACCAGAAGGTTTAAACAATAAAACAGCAGAAGGTTTGGCAGCTGGCATACATTTAATGGAGCCTAAACATTTTATATTTCCTTTTTTGGCACATGCTTTAGGAACATTTGTTGCAGCCTTTATAGCAACAAAACTTTCTTCGCCAAAAACAATCATTGGTCCAATGGTAATTGGCATTCTGTTTTTAGCAGGCGGTATCGCTATGGTTTTACAGTTGCCCAACGCACCTATATGGTTTAACTGTGTAGATTTAATTTTAGCTTATATTCCAATGGCATATTTGGGGTATGTTTTAGGTAAAAAATAAAAAAATCAGCCAAGAGCTGATTTTTTTATTGTAATTAACCGACATCATCGTTAATAAAAATTTAAACGATAAGATTATTTATCTTTATTTTTAATAACTAAACGGAAACCTTCACCGTGAATGTTCAAAATTTCTACATTCTCATCGGCTTTCAGGTATTTTCTTAATTTGGCAATGTACACATCCATACTTCTAGAAGTAAAGTAGTTGTCATCGCGCCAAATTTTTGTCAACGCAACTTCACGTGGCATCAAATCGTTTTCGTAAAGTGCCAACATTTTTAACAATTCGTTCTCTTTTGGCGACAATTTAATAGGCTCGTCGTTATCAAAAGTTAAGAAACGTAATTTTGAATTTAAGTTGAATTTACCAATTTGAAACTCAAATTTAGTATTTTCAGCTTTTACTTCAGATGATTTACGTTGCATAATAGCTTTAATTTTCATTAAAAGCACTTCAGAATCAAAAGGCTTGTTCAAATAATCGTCTGCCCCTACTTTATATCCTTTTAAAACATCTTCTTTCATTGTTTTAGCAGTTAAGAATATAAGTGGTATTTCTTTGTTTTTATCTCTGATTTCGCGCGCCAATGTAAACCCGTCTTTATAAGGCATCATAACGTCTAAAATACATAAATCGAATGTATCTTTCTTGAACTTTTCAAAACCTTCCATACCGTTTTTGGCAAGGGTAACCTCAAAATCGTTCATTGTTAAATAATCTTTTAGAATTGATCCAAAATTTGGATCATCTTCTACTAATAAAATTTTCTTGTTGCTTACTTCCATTGTTTTTATCTATTTGCTGTTTGTTTAATTATTAATTTATCAGGGGTATTTTTATAATAAAGGTACTCCCCTTACCTTTTTCGCTTTCTACATAAACCTGTGCATTATGGTCGTCTACAATTTGTTTTACATATGCCAAGCCTAGCCCATGCCCTTTCACATTGTGTAAATCGCCGGTATGCTCGCGGTAAAACTTATCAAATATCTTTTTGGTAGCAGTTTTGCTCATTCCGCTTCCTTGATCTTGAATTTTTACCACAATGGTATCTTTTACATTTTCTGTATAAATATTAATAACTGGTGCGTTTGGCGAATATTTAATGGCATTATCTAAAATATTTACAAAAACACTTGTAAAGTGCGTTGGGTTTATTAAAACCGTATCTCTTGTGGTATTAAAATGCGTATTTAATGTTCCTTCACGATCTTCTATTAATAATGAAACGTGATCTATTGCCACTTCCAACACTTCGGTTAATTCTACTTTTTCTTTTGGAATATCTAATTCTTTCTTTTCTAATTTCGATATTCTTAAGATATTTTCAATCTGTGCGTGCATACGTTTATTTTCATCGCGAATCATTTGCACATAACGCAGAATCTTTTCTTCATCTGAAATGATTTTTGGATTCTTAATGGCGTCTAAAGCAAGATTAATAGTTGCAATAGGCGTTTTAAATTCGTGCGTCATATTATTTATGAAATCGTTTTTGATTTCGGAAATCTGGCGTTGTGTAATTAACTGACGTATAGCACTGTAATATGCCGCAATAATTACTACCGTAAATAATAACGAGATTAATATGAATGGCAATAAATCTGAAAACAGAAATTTTGATTTTTGTGGAAAACTAACGTATAACTGATATTTAGAATGATTTTCTAAATCGGTTAAAATTGGCACCGAGTAGGTGTTTTTTTCATTAAAAACAAAATTTCCCGACTTAATTGATGTTCCTAAACTATTATTAAAAACTGCGTATTCAAAATCGGTAGCTAATTTTCTGCTGGTTAATTCCTGTTTAAGCAACGATTGCAAAACTTTATTATCTAACCGTTCTTCTATAGGGTAAGTAGAAACAATATCGTTATAATAAAGATCTACAAATTCTACAATATTGCCTTCTTTTTGGATCACTTCGTCAGGTTCGTTCTGTGTATTTAACGAACGATGTACATTAGATTCCAAGCCTTCAATAGGTTTTGATTCCCCATGATAAACTTCTGTTTTTCGGCTGCTTATATAATTTTTATAATCTTTTTTTGATCCGCTTGCACTGTCAATGAACTTTTTACCAAAATTAAAATCGTTTATATTTTCAACAGAAATAATATTGGAATATATAATTTCCTGATTGGTTCTATTGTCTTTCTCAATATAAAAAATCTCTTTTATAGCTTTTTTATCAGGAACTTTTCCTGTTTTTGTCTGATACTCATAAAACTTTTTGTTAAATGCATATCGTTCTTTCTCTTTTAATTTATCAGCAACCTTACCAATAGATTGGTTCACCATGTGCTGAAACTGAATATCGTTATTCTCGTATGTTGTGCTAATCCAGAAAAGTTGTATCAATGTTATACCCAACAATGCCAAACTCATTAAAACAACTAAAAACTGAAATCTGTATTTATTCATTCTACAATTAAAAATATGTTCAAATTTAACATTTTAACATCTAAAAATAATACTTTTAACCTAAAGTTAACACCAAACTTAATTAATTAAAATTTTTGTTATAATATCGTCAATACTCTTAAAAGCTTGTTTTAAATCTATGTTTTCTACAATATAAGTAGCTAAAAGAGCTTTTTCGTCATCGGTCATTTGGTTTTTCACTCTGTTTTCTACCTGCTCTTTTGTAATATTATCACGCTGCATTACTCTGTTTATTCTAATATCTAAAGGTGCTGTTATTAAAATAGTAGCATCGCAATCTTTATACGAACCAGATTCAAACAAAACAGCCGTTTCTTTAAAAATGAGCTTTTCAGCATGATTTTCTTTTTTAAATTCTTCAAAATCCAATGCAACTGCGGGGTGTACAATATTATTTAAACTTTGCAGCAAATCGTTATTGTTGAATACAAGTGCTGCAATTTTAGATCGATCTAAAAAACCTGTAGGCAAAAGCACCTGATTGTTAAACAAATCATTCACCTGCTGAATGATTTTTGGGTTTTCCATGATTTTTTTACCTGCATCGTCTGCAATGTAAACGGCAAATCCTTTAGATTTAATATAATTGATTATGGTTGTTTTACCACTGCCAATGCCTCCTGTAACGCCTATTATCTTCATATCTATTTAAAAAACATTTCGGGCATTGCTACCTGTGGATCTTGTTTCATAACATTTAACAGAAAATAGCTATACAAAAACCCTGCCCCATATCCAAAAAACTGAAAAAAAGTTGCAATTAGTGTTAAAAATCCAATTTTTAGTCTTTTGGTTTTAATTAAACTTTCAATAAACACCGCCATAAAATACAGCAGGTAACAGTAAAAAAATAACTGTATCTTAACAAAAAGAAGTAGTATAGAAATTAAAAATCCCATTATAAAAAAGGTAGGAAACCAATACGTAATTTTGCTGTATTCGGGATAACGCTGGTTTAAAATAGGTCGTGCTTTACCAAATTTATTCACTTGTTTGTAGAATTTTTCCCAATCGATCCTACGTTTGTGGAAAACATAAGCATTTGGAACTAAAGCTGTTTTGTAATTCATTTTCCATAAGCGAATCGATAAATCGGGATCTTCACCCGGATGTATTTTTCCAAACCCGCCCGATGCTTCAAAAGCTATTTTAGAAAGCCCCATATTAAAACTGCGTGGTTGAAACTTTCCTAATTTTTCGCTAGCCCCACGAATTCCACCTGTTGTTAAAACCGATGTCATTGTTTGGTTAATGGCTTTCTGCACGTTAGAAAACGAATCGTGTGCTGCATCGGGTCCGCCAAAACAATCTACATAATTTTGCTTTAGGAAAGCATCAACTTCCGTTAGATAATTTTCAGGAATAATACAATCGGAATCTAAAATGATAAAATAATCGCCTTTTGCAACACCCATACCATAATTCCGCGAATCACCCGGTCCAGAATTTTTCTTAAAGTAATACGATACATTAAGCTGGTTAAGGTACTTATTTACAACATCTTTACAATGAATTGCAGAACCATCTTCCACTACAACAACCTCAAAATCAAATTTATACGTTTGTAAAACCAAACTCTGTAATAATTCGTCAATTTCATCAGGTCGGTTGTAAACAGGTATTATAAAAGAAAAGTACATTTAAAAACGTAGTTAATATAACAACTTAATTGCTGTTATTTTAATTAATAAAACATACAAAAGTACCTAAAAAACAAAATATTTATATCATTTTTGTAGTAAATAAGGTTTTAAATTTTCTTATTACTATTTTAAGAAAATTGTAGTTACTTTTTACTAAATTTAAATTTTAATACCCTAATTAACGGGTAAAACATTATTGCTATGAATGAAATTAAAATATTGTGGGTTGACGATGAAATTGATTTGTTAAAACCACATGTGCTGTTTTTAGAGAAAAAAGGATATAAAGTAACCACCGCCACAAACGGGCAGGATGCGATTGATTTATTTGAAGAAGAGAATTTTGATGCTGTTTTTTTAGATGAAAACATGCCGGGAATTACAGGTTTGGAAACCCTTGCAGAGTTAAAAGAAAAAAAATCGACCATACCTATTATAATGATTACCAAAAGTGAGGAGGAATTTATAATGGATGAAGCCATAGGTTCTAAAATAGCCGATTATTTAATCAAACCCGTAAATCCGAACCAGATTTTGTTGAGTTTGAAGAAAAACTTAGATCATTCCCGATTGGTTTCAGAAAAAACTTCACTAGATTATCAGAAAGAATTTAGAAAAATTGCCATGGACATGATGCAGGCAAATTCGCATCAAGACTGGGCCGATTTATACAAAAGGTTGATTTTCTGGGAAATGAAATTAGAAACCATTGAAGATCAAAACGTAGCCGAAATATTAGAAAAACAAAAAGAAGAAGCTAATATTCAGTTTGGGAAATTCGTAGAAAAAAATTACGAAGATTGGATGAATAACGATGATGAGGCTCCGCTTTTTTCACACAAATTATTTGTACGAAAGGTAGTACCAGAATTGCGTGGCGAAGAAAACGTTCTTTTTGTGGTAATAGACAACTTGCGTTACGACCAATGGAAAGCTTTTGAAAGCATTGCAAACCAACATTATAAAGTAGACAAAGAAGATTATTATTATTCAATACTTCCTACAGCAACACAATACGCAAGAAATGCTATTTTTTCGGGCTTGACCCCTTTACAGATGGAAAAACAGTTACCGCAGTATTGGAAAAACGATGTAGACGATGGCGGAAAAAATCTTTTTGAAGCAGAATTTTTAGAAGATCAGCTAAAACGTTTGCGTTTAAACATTAAACACGAATATCATAAAATCACCAATTTAAAAGACGGTAAAAAGTTCGCTGATAACTTTAGATCAATGAAAGACAATAAGTTAATAGCATTGGTTTACAATTTTGTTGATATGATTTCGCATGCTAAAACCGAAATGGAAGTTATTAAAGAATTAGCATCAACCGATAAAGCATACCGATCGTTAACCCAAAGCTGGTTTAAAAATTCACCATTACTAGAGGTTATACAGCAAGCACAAACCGCAGGTTTTAAATTAATTATTACAACAGATCACGGAACAATTAATTGTAAAAATCCTTCACAGGTAATTGGCGACAAAAACACCAGTTTAAACCTTCGTTACAAAACAGGCAGATCGTTAACATACGAACCAAAAGATGTGTACGTTGTTAAAGATCCTAAAAAAATACAACTACCTGCAATAAACATGAGTAGTTCGTACATTTTTGCAAAAAGCGATTACTTTTTAGCGTACATTAATAATTACAATTATTATGTAAGTTATTTTAAAAACACGTACCAGCACGGTGGTATTTCATTAGAAGAAATGATTGTACCCTTAATAACCTTAACACCTAAAAAATAAAATGACAGTTACTTATTCTCTTAACGATTTACCCGATATTGCCCGTAAACTAATACAAAACAGCACATATAAAATCTGGTTGTTTAATGCACAAATGGGTGCAGGCAAAACCACTTTAATAAAAGAACTGGCTAAAGAATTAGGCGTTAAAGAAATGGCTAGCAGTCCTACGTTTTCAATTGTGAATGAATATTTGGGAACAAACGATAAAGTATATCATTTTGATTTGTATAGATTAAAAAATGAAGAGGAAGCATACGATATGGGTTTAGACGAATATTTTTCAGAGCAAGCATGGTGCTTTGTAGAATGGCCCGATATGGCTACAAATATTCTACCAGATCATGTGCATACCGTAACAATTAGTATTGTAGACGAACACACACGTGAATTAAATTTTGTTTAATTATGGATATAACCAGTCCCTTTTCTAAAGCGCAACTAATTCCGCAGGAAGAAAAATTAGAAATCCGAAAAAAACGCGGGCAACTTTTTATTGGCATTCCAAAAGAAGATTTTAAAATTGAAAAACGAATATGCCTTACGCCCGAATCGGTTAATATGCTAGTAAAAGCGGGTCATAAAGTGTTAATGGAATCTGGTGCAGGCACACAGGCTAGTTACGATGACAAAAAATACAGCGAAGCAGGCGCCACCATAACACATGACAAAGAAAAGGTTTTTGGTTGTCCCATTATTTTAAAGGTAGAACCGCCAACAGTGGATGAAATTAAGCTAATGAAGCCTAAAACCTATCTTTTTTCGGCATTACAACTTAAAACCCAAAAAAAGGAATATTTTGAAGCATTAGAAAAGAAGAAAATAACCGCTCTGTGTTACGAATTTATAAAAGATCGTTACGGTGCGTTCCCTTTTCTTCATGCCATTAGTGAAATTGCCGGTATTGCTTCTATACAAATTGCCAGTGATTATATGTGCAGTATGAACGGTGGTAAAGGATTGTTGTTTGGTAACATTACCGGCGTTCCACCAACCGAAGTGGTTATTATCGGAGCCGGATTGGTAGGCGAAGCTGCTGTTAAAACTGCCTTGGCATTAGGTGTAAATGTAAAAGTTTTCGATAATAATATCCATAAATTAAAACGACTACAAAAATCGTTACCTACACAAATATTTACATCAACCATACAAGAACGGGTATTAATTAAAGCATTAATGCGTTGCGATGTTGCCATTGGTGCCATAAAAGGCTGTAACAGATCGCCCATTGTTGTAACAGAAGAAATGGTTCAACGCATGAAACCAGGTTCGGTAATTATTGATGTATGTATAGATAACGGAGGTTGTTTTGAAACATCTGAATTAACCACGCACGAAAAACCAACAATAACCAAATACGGAGTAATACATTACGGTGTTCCAAATATAACGGCAAAATACTCTAAAACCGCTTCATTAGCCATAAGTAATATTATTTCGCCCTATTTACTAGATTTAACCGAAAACGGTTCTATAGACGATGCAATCAGTTACGACAATACCATACGATCGGGAATTTACATGTACAAAGGCATTCTTGTTAACGAAGCAATTGCAAAATGGTTCAACCTGAATTTTAAAGATCTTAATTTAATATTTCTATAACTAATAATAGTTGTATTTTTGCCCAAAATTAATTTTTCATGAAGTTTCAACAGCGTTTTGCTTACTATTTATTAGGATTATTGATCGGAGGAATTATTGTATATTATTTTTTCGATGCCAAAGACACCGATTTCTGTTACCTGCCAAACTGTAGGGTTTTAAAAGATTTACGTTCAAAACCCTTAACAATATCAGATAAAGCACAGATTAGCTTTAATGATGCCTTGGTTAATATGAACGATATAAAAATGTGTTTAACACATGGCAATGTAGATTTTGACAAAAGCAATATTTTGGAACAAGGCGGCAAATTATATGTAATAGAAGGTCAAAACACTAATAAAGAACCCATTACAGTAGAAATGATCAATTACTCGGAAAAAGTGATGATAAAAGACGTTTATGCGACCAAAAAATAATTTCATTTTTTTATTTCTGATAATGAAACAGTTATAAAAAAATTAAAAAAAAACTTACAAAAGCCCTTGCAGAATAAGAAATTCGCTCTATATTTGCATCACAATTAAGGAACGAAAGAACATTAATTGTAAGACCAAGGAGAAATGGCAGAGTGGTCGAATGCGGCAGTCTTGAAAA
>JBEBXO010000066.1:0-14323 GCA_040391585.1 Paenimyroides ummariense
CGCATATTTTAATTAATGTTGATGAATTTGCGCAGCCTGCCGATACGTTGAAAGCATATAATAAAGCAGTTTCTGTTAGAAATGAAATTTTAAACGGATTATCGTTTGAAAATGCTGCCGTTAAATACTCCGACGATTTAAGTGCCAAAACAAACAAAGGTAATTTAGGATATTTTGGTGTTTTTAAAATGGTTTATCCGTTTGAAAGCGGTGCATATAATACAAATGTCGGGCAAATTTCTATGCCTGTTCGATCTAATTATGGCTATCATTTAATAAAGGTAAACAACAAGCGTGCTGTACCTAAAATAAAAAACATCGCACATATTTTAGTTGAAACCAAAGATAAGAATGATGCAGAAGCAAAAAAGAAAATCAACGATATTTACAAGCGTTTAGAAGTTGGTGATACTTTTTTCGATGTTGCTTTTCATTTTTCTGAAGATATTCACACCCGTGACAATGGTGGCGATTTGGGTGTTTACAACGAAGGTTCATTAAATATCGATGGTATTTCGGATATTTTGTACGATCTTAATTTTAAAGACGCTTACTCAAGACCATTTTTAAGTCAGTATGGCTGGCACATTGTTGCAGTAACAAATATTAAAGAAAATCCGACAAAAGAAGAGCTAAAACCTAATTTTTTACGTAAGATAAAATCAGACAGCCGTTCAAAAATTCTCGAAAAAGATTTAATGCAGCATTTAAAAGAAATGTATCATTTTACAGTTGACGATAAAAATGTTGAAGAAACCGCAAAACTTCTAGACCGACAAGAACTTGTAAACCAACCGATGGTTGAAAGTAACGCTGCCACAGAAATGGTACTGGCAACTTTTTCAGACAAAAAAATAACGGCAAAAAATGTTTTAGACCATATTTATTCGTTTCCACAACAATACGCAACTGTTAAAACTGATGAACTTTTAATTAAAAAAGCCTTTGATTTTTATTCGTATCAAAAATTAAAACAAACATACAACAGCGAATTAGAAACCAAGTTTCCTGAATTTGCACATAATTTAAATGAATACAAAGAAGGGTTGATTTTGTTTGATTTACTAGAGAAAAACATTTGGAACGAAAGTGCAAAAGATACCATTGCGCTTCAAAATTATTACGAACAACATAAAGAAAAATATCTGCAACACGCTAATTTTATTGGTGAAGTATATGTTTTCGGCAACAAATCAGATGCTAAAACCTATCATAAATTACTTAAGAACAATTATCAGGTGAAAGAAACCGATTTTCCTATGGTTTACAAATACCAAGGTCGGTTTTATTTGAACGACAAGCGTTTACCAGAAAATTTAGAATTTAATTCATTAGGAAAAAAAGTCGTTAAATATAACAACAAATATTATGTATTTTACATTCGCGACAAGAATGCAGAATATTTACCTAATTACCAAGAGGTTAAAAATCAGGTCTTGGCAGATTACCAAAGCCAATACGAAAAACAATACAACCAAAATCTATTAAACAAGGCAAAAATACAGGTAAACCAAGCTGTGTTAGATCAGCTAAAGACCAAATACAACAAAAAAAGTCTTAATTAAAATTAAAAAAATATAAAAGTTTGTCGCAGCTATGTATCTTTGTTGCGATTTGTAAAATTTAATACACAAATATGAAATTATTTCTTAAAAATACCGTGCTTACCGTTTTGGCTGTTATTGGTTTTGTGAACGTACAAGCGCAAGAATCAACAAAAAAACGTATCGATGGTATTGTTGGTATCGTTGGTGAATATGTTGTTTTAGATTCTGATATAGACAATACCTTTATTCAGGCAAAAGCAACCGGATACGACACCTCTAAATTAACTCGTTGCGAACTTTTGGGTACGTTATTAGAAAACAAACTATTTTCGCACCAGGCAATACAAGACAGTATTGTTATTTTAGACGACGAAATTAATGCCATGATGGATTCGCAAATTGACCGTATGGTAGAACAAGCAGGATCAATTGATAATGTGGTACAATATTACAACAAGAAAAATTACGAGGAATTCCGTGGGTATTTTTTCGATATTATGAAAGAAAACCAGTTGGCTTCGCGTATGCAGGAAAAACTGATAAAAGATGTAACCATTACACCCGAAGAAATTCGTCAGTTTTACAACAGCATTCCAAAAGATTCGCTTCCAATTGTTGGCGATGAAGTAGAACTTGCAGAAATTGTAATGAAACCTGTTATCACAAAAGAAGAACGCCAAGCAGTTATTGACAGGTTAAACGAAATTCGTCAGGATGTGATCGATGGATCTTCGTTTGCAAGTAAAGTATATGTGTACACAGAAGATAAAGGATCTTTACAAACCGGTGGATTTTACAAAATAGATAAAAAAACACAATTTGTAAAAGAATTTAAAGATGTGGCTTTCTCATTAAAAGAAGGTGAAATATCCAAACCCTTTGAAACCGAATACGGTTATCATATTATACAATTAGAAAAAATTGTAGGTAAAGATCTAGAACTGCGTCATATATTAATGTCTCCAAAGCCATCACAAGAAGCTTTAGACAAAGCAAAAACCGATTTAGACGATCTACGTATCCGAATTTTGAACAAAGAAATTACTTTTGACGATGCAGCACGTCAATATTCTCAACAAAAAGACACCAAACAAAGTGGTGGTATTTTAACAGCACAAACTGGAGAAACACGTTTTGAATTGAATAAAATGGAAGACCGAGTTTTATACTCAATGGTATCTAACTTAAAAGTAGGCGAAATTTCGCCATCTACTATGATTACAGATGCTGGCAACAAACCACAATACCGCATTGTACAAGTAACTAATAAAATTCCAGAACACGTTGCCGATTTTTCTAACGATTATATGCAAATACGTTATGTTGCCTTAAAATCAAAACAAAACGAGGCAATTGCCAAATGGATTACTAATACGATAGACGATACTTTTATTCACATTAGTGAAGACTATCAAAATTGTAACTTTAAAAGTAATTGGTTAAAAAAATAAAACACTAAAAGCTCTTCAAATGAAGAGCTTTTTGCTTATTTAGCATTTTTATGAATAGAAATATATCTAAATAACAAAAAACACATTATTTTTTAAAGTATTCACAACAAATTTTCTTAATAATTTGAATTTAAATCCATGAAATAGAACAATTATAAATAATAATTCTCTTAATTCATCATTTTATTAAAAATTTTTAAATATCAATTCCTTTTTGTAATTTTGCACCAAACTTTAAGAAAGTTAAATAACAAACACAATTAAGCAAAAAGACATTATTGTTTTTATAATCACTAGTGTCTTAATTATTCAAAATAATATTATGAATTTATATCAAGATTACATCAACGAGATTGAAGAAAGAAAAGGTCAAGGATTACACCCAAAACCAATTGATGGTGCAGAATTATTAAGCGAAATTATTGCACAAATCAAAGATACTAACAATGAAAACAGAACAGAATCAGTTCAGTTTTTTATCTATAACACATTGCCAGGAACAACTTCTGCTGCAGGTGTGAAAGCACAATTTTTAAAGGAAATTATTTTAGGTCAAGAAACAGTTGCTGAAATTACACCAACATTTGCATTTGAGTTATTATCTCACATGAAAGGTGGTCCATCTATCGAAGTTCTTTTGGATTTAGCTTTAGGCAACGATGTTGAAATTGCTAACCAAGCTGCTGAAGTGCTGAAAACGCAAGTTTTTCTTTACGATGCAGATACAGCTCGTTTGGCTGATGCTTACAAAGCTGGTAACACAGTGGCAAAAGAAATTTTAGAAAGTTATGCAAAAGCAGAGTTCTTTACTAAATTACCAGAAGTTGCAGAAGAAATTAAAGTAGTAACTTATATTGCTGCAGAAGGTGATATCTCTACCGATTTATTGTCCCCAGGTAACCAAGCGCACTCACGTTCTGATCGTGAATTGCACGGACAATGTATGATTACTCCAGCTGCACAAGGCGAGATTCGTGCTTTACAAGCACAACATCCAGATGCTTCTGTTATGTTAATCGCAGAAAAAGGAACAATGGGAGTTGGATCTTCTCGTATGTCGGGTGTGAACAACGTAGCTTTATGGACAGGTAAACAAGCTTCTCCATATATTCCATTCGTAAACATAGCGCCAATTGTAGCAGGTACGAACGGTATTTCACCTATTTTCTTAACTACTGTAGACGTTACCGGTGGTATTGGTATCGACTTACAAAACTGGAAAAAACAAGTAGACGCTAACGGAGACGTGGTTCGTAACGAAGCTGGTGATCCGGTATTAGAAGAAGTATATTCTGTTGCTACAGGAACAGTTTTAACCATCAATACTACATCAAAAAAATTATACAACGGAACAGAAGAATTGATCGATTTATCGAAATCTTTGACGCCACAAAAAATGGAATTCATCAAAGCTGGTGGATCTTATGCGATTGTTTTTGGTAAAAAAATCCAAACATTTGCTGCTGAAACTTTAGGTGTTGAAGCGCCATTGGTTTTCGCTCCGTCAAAAGAAATTTCGGTTGAAGGTCAAGGTTTAACGGCGGTTGAGAAAATCTTCAACAAAAACGCAGTAGGTGTTACGCCAGGTAAAACTTTGCATGCAGGATCTGATGTTCGCGTGAAAGTAAACATCGTAGGTTCGCAAGATACAACCGGTCTTATGACGGCTCAAGAATTAGAATCTATGGCAGCTACAGTGATTGCACCAACCGTTGACGGTGCTTATCAATCGGGTTGTCATACCGCATCGGTTTGGGACAAAAAAGCACAAGCTAACATCCCTAAATTAATGAAATTCATGAATGATTTCGGGGTGATTACAGCACGTGACCCAAAAGGCGTTTATCATTCAATGACCGACGTTATCCACAAAGTGTTAAACGATATTACGATCGACGAATGGGCAATTATTATTGGTGGTGATTCACACACGCGTATGTCAAAAGGTGTGGCTTTCGGTGCCGATTCTGGTACTGTAGCTTTAGCTTTGGCAACGGGTGAGGCTTCTATGCCAATTCCAGAATCTGTAAAAGTAACTTTCAAAGGTGAAATGAAATCACACATGGATTTCCGTGACGTGGTTCATGCTACACAAGCGCAAATGTTGAAACAATTCGACGGTGAAAATGTTTTCCAAGGTCGAATCATCGAAGTACATATCGGAACTTTATTAGCTGATCAGGCGTTTACTTTTACTGATTGGACAGCAGAAATGAAAGCAAAAGCATCGATCTGTATTTCACAAGACGATACCTTGATTCAATCTTTAGAAATTGCTAAATCTCGTATCCAAATCATGATCGAGAAAGGAATGGATAACGAAAACCAAGTTTTACAAGGACTTATCGATAAAGCAAACAAACGCATCATCGAAATCAAAACGGGTGAAAAACCTGCTTTAACACCAGATGCCAATGCAAAATATTTTGCCGAAGTGGTGATCGATTTAGACATCATCGAAGAGCCAATGATTGCCGATCCAGACGTAAACAACGACGATGTTTCAAAACGTTATACACACGATACCATTCGCGAATTGTCATATTACGGTAACGATAAAAAAGTAGATTTAGGTTTCGTAGGATCATGTATGGTGCACAAAGACGACTTGAAAATTGTTTCTCAAATGTTGAAAAACGTCGAAAAACAGCAAGGTGAAGTAAAGTTCAACGCGCCATTAGTAGTTGCAGCGCCAACGTATAACATCATCGACGAATTAAAAGCCGAAGGTGATTGGGAATATTTACAAAAATATTCTGGATTCGAATTTTCAGATGCTTTACCAAAACAAAACGCGCGTACCGAGTACGAAAACGTGATGTACCTTGAGCGTCCGGGCTGTAACCTGTGTATGGGTAACCAAGAAAAAGCCGAAAAAGGCGATACCGTTTTAGCAACATCAACACGTTTATTTCAAGGTCGTGTGGTAGAAGATCGCGATGGTAAAAAAGGTGAATCTTTATTAGCCTCAACGCCAGTTGTGGTTTTGTCGGCGATTTTAGGTCGTATTCCGTCTGTAGAAGAGTACAAGGCAGCAGTTGAAGGCATCAACCTTACAAAATTCAAACCAATTTCGATGAACTAAACATTCTCGAAATCCCACATACAAAACGAGTTAATCATTCATTTGGTTAACTCGTTTTTTTATTGCTTATTTTTTTTGGGCGGCTGCAAGCACCGGGCTATCCGCTCATAGTCCTCGCTCGCATTTAACCAAAGGTTTTTACCTGTACATTTTCGATTGCTCGCTGTGGGCTAACCGCTACTATCCCTGCCGCAATTTGTAGCCCAAAAAACCATTTCAGCTAATTGATTAGAATCATTTTAAATTACAACCACTAAAATTATTACCTTTATTTTAAGAAAAAAAAGCCGTAAATTGTAGTTAAAATTTAGTAATTAAAAATTCAATTAGAATATTATGGCTTTTGATATTGAAATGATTAAAAAAGTGTACGAGAATATGCCTGCGCGCGTAAACAAAGCCCGCGAAATAGTAGGTAAACCGTTAACACTTTCAGAAAAGATTTTATATGCACATTTATGGCAAGGTACCCCTTCTACAAAGTTTATCCGATCTAAAGATTATGTAGATTTTGCTCCAGACCGCGTAGCCTGTCAAGATGCAACCGCACAAATGGCATTATTACAATTTATGCACGCTGGTAAAGAAAAAGTAGCTATACCAACAACCGTTCATTGCGACCATTTAATTCAGGCAAAAGTTGGTGCCGAAACCGATTTGGCAGTAGCAAATTCACAATCTAAAGAAGTTTTCGATTTCTTATCATCTGTATCAAACAAATACGGAATTGGGTTTTGGAAACCAGGCTCTGGAATTATCCACCAAATTATTCTTGAAAACTACGCATTCCCAGGAGGAATGATGATTGGTACCGATTCCCACACGGTAAACGCAGGTGGTTTAGGCATGCTGGCAATTGGTGTTGGTGGTGCCGATGCCGTTGATGTAATGAGTGGTATGGCATGGGAATTAAAATTTCCTAAACTTATCGGAGTAAAATTAACCGGAAAGTTAAATGGTTGGACAGCCCCGAAAGATGTAATTTTAAAAGTAGCAGACATATTAACCGTAAAAGGTGGTACTGGTGCCATTGTCGAATATTTTGGCGAAGGTGCTAAATCTATGTCGGCAACTGGTAAAGGAACCATTTGTAACATGGGAGCTGAAATTGGCGCAACCACTTCTACTTTTGGTTACGACGATTCTATGAGAAGATATTTAAATGCTACTGGTCGTGCTGATATAGTTGAAGCTGCCGATAAAGTAGCTGATTATTTAACGGCAGATCCTGAAGTGTATGCAAATCCAGAACAATATTTTGATCAATTAATCGAAATTAATTTAACCGAATTAGAACCACATATCAACGGTCCTTTTACACCGGATAGAGGAACGCCGGTTTCTAAAATGAAAGAAGAAGCTGCTAAAAACGACTGGCCAATTAAAGTAGAATGGGGATTAATCGGATCTTGTACCAACTCGTCTTACGAAGATATGTCAAGAGCGGTTTCTATCGTTAATCAAGCAGTAGAATTAGGCATCACACCAAAAGCAGAATTCGGTATCAATCCGGGGTCAGAACAAATTAGATATACCATTGAACGTGACGGAATTATTGCTGCTTTCGAAAAAATGGGAACTAAAGTATTTACAAATGCTTGCGGACCATGTATTGGTCAATGGGATCGCGAAGGTGCAGATAAAGGCGAGAAAAATACGATTGTTCACTCGTTCAACCGTAACTTCTCTAAACGTGCCGATGGAAACCCGAATACCCACGCATTCGTAACTTCACCAGAGATGGTTGCTGCATTGGCAATTTCTGGACGATTAGATTTCAACCCTATTACCGATAAATTACTGAATGACAATGGCGAAGAGGTAATGTTTAAACCTCCATTTGGTGACGAATTACCAACAAAAGGTTTCGAGGTAGAAGATCCAGGCTATCAGGCACCAGCTGCTAACGGTTCTGATATTCAAGTAATTGTTTCGCCTACTTCAAACCGTTTGCAACTGTTAGAACCTTTCCCGGCATGGAACGGACAGAATATCACAGGTGCAAAATTGTTAATTAAAGCATTTGGTAAATGTACAACCGATCATATTTCTATGGCAGGTCCTTGGTTGCGTTTCCGCGGTCATTTAGATAATATTTCTAATAATATGTTAATTGGAGCCGAAAATGCTTTTAATCATCAAACAAATTTGGTAAAAAATCAATTATCAGGCACTTATGCCGAAGTTCCAGCTGTTCAACGTGCATACAAGGCAGCAGGAATTCCTTCAATTGTTGTTGGCGATCAAAATTACGGCGAAGGATCTTCTCGTGAACATGCAGCTATGGAACCTCGCCATTTAGGTGTAGTTGCTGTACTTGTAAAATCGTTTGCACGTATTCATGAAACTAACTTAAAGAAACAAGGAATGTTAGCTTTAACGTTTGCAAACGAATCGGATTACGATAAAATCCAGGAAGATGATACGATTAACTTCTTAGATTTAACCGAATTCGCTCCAGGCAGACAGCTAACATTGGAATTTGTTCATAAAGATGGATCTAAAGACATCATCATGGCAAACCATACCTATAATGATAGTCAGATTGAATGGTTTAAAGCGGGTTCTGCCTTAAATTTAATCGCTGCAGGAAAATAAAATACAGTTCTTTTTAAAATAAAATCCGACCAAATTGGTCGGATTTTTTTATAGCATTTTTTTAGTTATAGAATTAATTTAGCGTTAAATATATTTTTTTAACACAAAATATTTATATTTGAATAATAAACAAAATAAATTATGAAAAAATTCTACTATTTTACAACTCTTTTCTTTCTCTGCACTCTATACGGAACTGCCCAAATGCAAAATCAAGACAGTATTTTTATGGCAAATGTATGGCATTTGCAAAAATTAGAAATTAACCAAAATATTATACCTGCACCTAATAACACTGAATTAAGTTTTCCTAAATTACTTCCCAATAAACATAATAATGAATACTATTTTTTAAAAGAACATTGTAGTCCAGGAGAAGGGCAAGCATTCTTTGTGTTCAATGGTTCATCAACATTCTTTATTAAAAATTACGTAGTTACTTCTTGGTTGTGCAAAAATTCAACTAATGAACAATTTATAAAGCAACTATATGACAATGATTTTATATGGGATAATGTAAATTCAAATTTCCAATATGTTATTACAGACAATATCACATATCTCGAATTAATCATAATGGGACAAAACGGTAACAAAGCCTATTATCATAGTAATTTGTCAGCTTCTGTAAATGAAATTGAATTAAAAGAAAAAATAAAATTGCTTCCAAATCCGGTGTCCGATACATTTTTTATATCAGGTGATGATCAAATATTTAGTGAACTTAAAGAAATAGTATTGTATGATTTTTCCGGAAAATTAGTTTTTCAAGAAAAGATTATAGAAAATAGTAGCTACAATATTTCTCATCTGGTTTCAGGCAGCTATATTGTTTATTTTAAAAGTGAGAAGCAACTTCTTCATTACGGTTTAATCATTAAAAAATAAATATTAACCGATTAATAAGCTTGTAAATAAAATTGAAATTAAATCCGACCAAATTTGGTCGGATTTTTGTTTTAGTTCTATAAAAATGCCGATATTTACCCTAGAATTTTTAATATGACATTTTTACAAGGAATATTAGCCGTTGTTGCAATCTCCATGCTATGCTTTTTGGTGACAATCATTGTATTGTCTAACCGAAAAAAGTTTTTTCGTGTAATAACCTTAAACACCTTGGTTTTTGTAGGATATTGCTTTGTGGCTTATCATTACGAAGTTATTTTTAACAATGATATTTTTGGTAAAGGACGAATCATTTTTCTGCTCACCTGCATTTTTCTGCATGCTGTTCTTTCCCTGATTATTGTCATTAAAAGCGAAAAAATATATGTTCCTTTTTTAAACGAAGATATCGATAAAGATGGATCTAAACCAAAAGATGAAGACGAGGAATAATTTCCACAATCTGTTTTTTCTATTTAAAACTCTTTGTTCAATACCTATTTTATAATTAATTTTAGCCTTCAAAAATAAAACTAAATGAACTTTCAAAATACAAGAGCATTTGCACAGTCATTAGATGCGCAAGACGAACTTAAAAAATACCAGTCAGAATTTGAGTTTCCTAAAGTAAACGGTAAAAAAACAATCTACTTTACAGGAAATTCTTTAGGATTAATGCCGAAACGCGCAAAAAAATATGTAGATGATGTCATGAACGATTGGGCAAATATGGCGGTTGAAGGTCATTTTTATG
The DNA here is from genome assembly GCA_040391585.1 of Paenimyroides ummariense. Taxonomy (GTDB): domain Bacteria; phylum Bacteroidota; class Bacteroidia; order Flavobacteriales; family Flavobacteriaceae; genus Flavobacterium; species Flavobacterium ummariense_A. The sequence continues at coordinate 10,324 of JBEBXO010000066.1, forward strand.
CAGAAAAACCTTGGTGGGATTATCACGAACGTTTTTCAAATCCTTTGTCAAAAATTGTTGGTGCAAAACCAAGCGAAGTTTCGGTAATGAATACGTTAACCGTGAATTTGCACATGATGATGGTTTCGTTTTACAACCCTACCTCTACCCGTTTTAAAATTATATGTGAAGAAAAAGCGTTTCCTAGCGATCAATATATGTTGCAAACTCAGGTTAAATTTCACGGTTTAGATCCAAAAGATGTAATTGTGGAAGTGAAACGCAGAGAAGGCGAACACAATTTACGCAACGAAGACATAATTGCTAAAATTAACGAAGTTGGAAATGAATTGGCGTTGGTTTTAATTGGAGGAATCAACTATTACACTGGTCAGGTTTTAGATATGGATAATATCACAAAAGCCGGACATGCCGTTGGTGCATTTGTGGGTTGGGATTTGGCACATGCCGCAGGAAATATCGAACTGAAATTACACGATTGGAACGCCGATTTTGCTTGTTGGTGCAGTTACAAATACATGAATGCCGGACCTGGAAGTGTTTCTGGATATTTTGTTCACGAAAAACATCATAACAATAAAGATTTAAATCGTTTTGGCGGATGGTACGGTCACAATAAAGAACGTCGTTTTTTAATGGAACCAGAATACACGCCAAACCAAGGTGCATTAGGCTGGCAAAGTTCATGCACGGGCGTTTTGGCAATGGCTCCGTATTTGGCTTCGGTTGAAATGTTCGATGAAATTGGTATGGAAGCTTTAATAAAAAAACGCGATTTAATTACGGCGTATTTAGAATTTATTGTAGAAGAAACAGCTAAAGAAACGGGTACCAATTTAGAAATCATTACTCCTAAAAATCAAACAGAACGTGGATCACAACTATCTGTTATTTTACATGGCGAAGGTAAAGAACTGTTTCACTATTTAATGAAGCAAGGTGTGGTTACAGACTGGCGCGAACCAGCAGTAATTCGTCTGGCTCCGGTACCTTTATACACCACTTTTGAAGAAATGTACGATTTTGGTCAGATTTTAAAAACAGGTATCCAAACAACTTAAGATATTTAGCCGGCTTTACGCTGGCTTTTTTTATATTTGCATTTTAAAAACTAGTGGAATTTAGTATGTTATCAAAACAACAAAAAATAGAGAATTTCGATCCATCTCAACCAGGTTTGGCAGATGCCACCATTTATGGATTACCGTTTAACGCAGAAGAAAGTGAAATCATTATTTTACCTGCTCCTTGGGAAGTTACTGTAAGCTACGGAAGTGGTGCCAGCGAAGGTCCCGAAGCTATTTTTAACGCATCTTTTCAGGTAGATTTACTGCATCAGGAATTTCCTGATTTATGGAAATTGGGAATTTACATGGACGAAGCGCCAGAACAATGGATCACTAACAGTGAAAAATATAAAAGTTTAGCGCAACCTATTATTGAAGCATTAGAAAATGGTGAAGCTGTAGAAACATTTCCTCAATTGCAGTCCGATTTAGATAAAATTAATAAAGCATCGGCACAATTCAATCAAGAAGTGAAAGAACGTACGCTTTATTGGATGAATCAAGGCAAAAAAGTAATTCTTTTGGGTGGCGATCATTCAACACCAATGGGATATTACGAAGCGTTGGCGAGTAAAAACGACAATTTCGGTATTTTACATTTTGATGCACACATGGATCTTCGTGAAGCTTACGAAGGTTTTACCTATTCTCATGCATCTATTATGTATAACGCCATTAAATTACCTCAGATCGAAAAAATTGTTCAGGTTGGTATCCGCGATTTCAGTGAAGGCGAAGTAAATGTTATCAAATCATCGAACAAAGTAAAAGTTTATACCGATACCGATTTAAAAGCAAACCAATTCAGTGGAAAAACGTGGCAAGATCAGTGCGACGAAATTTTGAATCAGTTACCGGAAAATGTAGCTGTTAGTTTTGATATTGATGCGCTGTATCGTTGGTATTGTCCTAACACGGGAACTCCCGTACCAGGCGGATTATCATATGAACAAGCGACTTATTTATTGAGCAGATTGGCAGATTCTAACAAAAAAATCATCGGTATCGATTTAGTTGAAGTTGCTCCGGGAAGCGATGATTGGGACGGAAATGTTGGTGCACGCTTATTGTTCCATTTATGTGGTGTTTTCGCAAAAAATGCAGGAATGAACGTTGGCGAGAAAATTCAGTTTTAATCAAACTAAACTAATTCCTTTTTATGGAAGACATTAATAAAGAAGTTCACGAAGCTTTTGAAGTTATTAAAAACGGCGGCATTATTCTGTATCCTACCGATACGGTTTGGGGATTGGGTTGCGATGCGACAAATGAAGAAGCTGTTAAAAAAATATACGATTTAAAAAAACGCGCCGAAAGTAAAAGCATGATTGTGTTGGTTAATAACGACCGTTTGCTTTACAATGTTTTTAAAAATATTCCGCCCGTAGCTTTTGATATTTTAGATTGCGCCGAAAAACCAACAACTTTAGTTTTAGATCAGCCTACAAATGTGGCTAAAAACCTGATTGCCGAAGATAATTCATTGGGAATACGCATCGTAAACGTACCTTTTGTTTATAAGTTGGTAGAACGAATGAAACGTCCTTTGGTATCAACATCGGCAAATATAAGCGGCGAACCTACTCCAATGCAGTTTTCTGAAATATCAAAAGAAATCATAAACGGCGTAGATTATGTTGTGAAGTTAGATCAAACTAAAATCTGTAAAAAATCATCAACCGTAATTAAACTTACAAACGATGCACAAGTAAAAATTTTAAGAAAATAATGATTCAATCATCCAATTATAAAGAAGCATTACAAGATTCTATTTTTAAAATCGTAACACAGGCTGCAAAAGAATTACAGGTTGAGGCTTATGTGATTGGCGGTTTTGTACGTGATTTTATTTTAGAACGAAACACTAAAAAAGATATTGATATTGTTGCTGTTGGCAGTGGTATTGATTTGGCACTGAAAGTTTCCGAACTAATTCCACACCACCCAAAAGTGCAGGTTTTTAAAAATTACGGCACGGCAATGTTGCGTTTTAATGATATTGATATTGAGTTTGTAGGTGCGCGAAAAGAATCGTATCGAAATGAAAGCAGAAATCCGTTAGTTGAAAATGGAACCTTGAAAGACGATCAAAACCGACGAGATTTTACCATTAATGCTATGGCTTTTTCTTTGAACGAAGAAAATTTTGGCGATTTGGTTGATCCTTTTAACGGAATGACCGCTTTAACCGATAAAATCATAAAAACGCCTTTGGATCCTGATGTTACGTATTCTGATGATCCGTTACGTATGATGCGTGCCATTCGGTTTGCTACTCAATTAAATTTTACTATTGAAGAAGAATCGTTAAATGCCATTACAAAAAATGCCGATCGCATAAAAATTATTTCGGGAGAACGAATTGTAGAAGAACTCAATAAAATTTTGTTGACAGAGAAACCGTCAATTGGTTTTCTGCTTTTATACAAAACCGGTTTGTTAGATTTAATTCTGCCTGAATTAACCGCATTGAATAATGTAGAAGAAGTAGAAGGACATACGCACAAAAACAATTTTTATCACACATTAGAAGTTGTTGATAATATTTGTCCGAATACCGATGATCTTTGGCTGCGTTGGTCTGCCTTATTGCACGATATTGGCAAAGCGCCTACTAAAAGATTTAATAAAAAAAACGGTTGGACCTTTCACGGACACGAGTTTTTAGGAAGCAAAATGGTAAAGCGAATTTTTGAACGTTTGCACATGCCGTTAAACCAAAAAATGCGTTTTGTACAAAAAATGGTTGCAATGAGTTCGCGACCAATCGTAATTTCTGAAGATTTGGTGACTGATTCTGCTGTTCGTAGATTGGTTTTTGATGCTGGTGAAGATGTAGAAAATCTATTGACTTTGTGCGAGGCAGATATCACTACAAAAAATCAAAAGAAGTTTAAAAAGTATCATAACAATTTTAAAATTGTACGTCAAAA
>JBEBXO010000067.1:0-14179 GCA_040391585.1 Paenimyroides ummariense
CTCGTTAAAACGATAAAACCTAAAACTTTAAAACAAAAAAGGAAGCTGAAAGGCTGAGTATGGTCGGGATTTCTCCCGACCATTTTTATTTTTAACGTTTTTTAAACTACTTAAGATTAATTGAAAAATACTCATAGTATGTGAATGTGTTATAAATTGAAGAAATAAATAGTTTTTTTCTTTACCACTTAGATTCTGTACTTAGGTTGAAAAGATTTTAGGTTACATAATTTTTGTATCTTACAAAATAAACATAGCTTGATTATGTGTTTTATCAATAATCTGCTAATAAATCCGTAAATAACTATATTTCTAATGTGGTTTAAAAAAATATAAATCAGTGCATCAGTAGATATTTTTATAATGCATTTTGGGTGTAATTGTTTAATAATCATTAGTAAATATGTTTATCAAAAATCAGAAACAAAAAAAGTCGCTATAAAAGCGACTTTCTTCAATATTTATAATGATATTATTCCTTTTAAGTAAATAAATGTACCAAATGATAAACCCCCATTGCAACCAATGCAGATACAGGTATCGTTAAAATCCAAGCCCATAATAAGGAGATGGTTACACCCCAGCGAACCGCCGATATACGTTTGGTAATACCTACACCAATAATAGATCCGGTAATGGTATGTGTGGTAGAAACTGGTATTCCCATATGTTCGGTAACATATAAAGCAACGGCTCCGGCTGTTTCTGCAGCAACACCTTCTAAAGGAGTTACCTTTGTAATTTTAGATCCCATTGTTTTAACGATCTTCCACCCCCCACTCATTGTTCCTAAACCAATAAAAACAAACGATGCTAATGGAACCCACCACCAATGTTCTACGAAAATTTTAAAATTATCATTTCCAGCTAAATACTGCGGATCCATATCAACATTTACATGGTAAAAAATAACAGCAGCACCAATAATACCCATTACTTTTTGTGCATCGTTACCTCCATGACCTAAACTAAATAAAGCCGAAGATACCAATTGTAACTTTTTAAACCATTGTTCTGCTTTATGCGGATTAGCTTTACGGCATATCCACATAATACCAACGGTTATAAAATAAGCCAATATCATTCCTAAAAACGGAGCTCCGAAAATAAACAAGAATATAGGCACAACTTTGGCATACACAACAACATCTTCTCTATTTACAGAAAAACCGCCGGCATGGGCAATAGCTGCACCAATAAAACCACCAATTAATGTATGCGATGAAGAGGAAGGAATACCAAGTTTCCATGTTGCTAAATTCCAAAGTATAGCGGCTACTAAACCTGAAAAAATAACTTCAAGGGTAATAAAGTTTTCATTGACAGATTTTGCAATGGTATTACCAATTTTAAATTCGCCAATAATATAAAGCGATATAAAATAGGCAGCAAAGTTAAATGCGGCAGCCCATAAAACCGCCTGAAACGGAGTTAATACGCGTGTTGTTACAATGGTAGCAATAGAGTTTGCCGCATCGTGAAAACCATTAATGTAATCAAAGCCAAGCGCCAAAACAATAATTACAACAAGCATAATACCTTCGGGTCTGCTTATTATATCTGTAAATGCAGTAAAAAACATTTCCATAATTCTAATATGTTTAAATGATTTTTATGCGTATTTAACTGTAATTGTTTCTAATACATTAGCCACACGACGACAACTATCTGTAGCTGTTTCTAACGCATCCATAACTTCTTTGTATTTAATAATTTCAATAACGTTGGTTTCGTTTTCAAAAATATCAGCCACCGCTTTATCAAAAACCTTATCGGCTTTACGTTCTAAACGTAAAATAATTTTACATCCTTCGGCAATAGCTTTTAGGTTCTTCATATCTTTTAAATACAACATATTTTGCGCAACTTGGCTACAAGCTTCTAAATTTGCTTCGGTAAGTTTACGTAATGGTTTGGTAACTTTATCAATTTGATACAAACGCATACGCGAAGCAGCATCACTTAAATGATCGGCAATTTCATCAACCGCCGTAATTAAGTTGTTTATATCTTCCCTGTCAAAAGGTGTAATGAAGTTTCTTCCTAATTCTATGCGTGTAGTTTGCGCTATCGCTTCGATTTCAGATTTTAAAACCTCTACTTCCTTCAGTAATTTTTCTCTGTCGTTAGCCGGTTGGTTCACCGCTTCGTGTAAGGTTTCAGATAATAATTTAATTTTACCTGCAGCTTGTTCAAATAAAGGGTAAAACGTTTTATCCTTTGGAACTAAAAATTGAAAAATTGAATTTAATGACATGTGTTTAGTAATTTTTTCGCACTGCGAAAGTAATAATCTAATGTTAACTTAATATTAAGTTTACAAATTAATGTAAAATATTTTCAAATGTACGCTGTTTTATTTAAACGGAATATTTGTATTTTAGCAGAATTCAAAGTACTTAACGAAATTTTTTACGAAATGGATTTAAACTTCAATAAAAACGAAGATCATAATAAATTACTGTTATCAGAATTAAAACAAAAATTAGCCAAAGTTAAATTGGGCGGCGGTGAAAAAAGAATTGCAAAACTACATGAACAAGGTAAAATGACTGCGCGTGAGCGTATTGATTATTTGTTCGATAAAGATTCAAAATCAATAGAAATTGGTGCTTTTGTTGGCGATGGTATGTATAAAGAACACGGCGGTTGCCCATCGGGTGGCGTTGTGGTAAAAATTGGCTACGTTAACGGAAAACAGGTAATTGTAGTGGCTAATGATGCTACTGTGAAAGCTGGTGCGTGGTTTCCAATTACAGGTAAAAAGAATTTACGTGCACAAGAAATTGCTATAGAAAACCGTTTGCCAATTATTTATTTGGTTGATTCTGCGGGAGTTTATTTACCAATGCAGGATGAAATTTTTCCTGATAAAGAAAATTTCGGACGCATTTTTCGCAACAACGCCATTATGTCGTCTATGGGAATTACCCAGATTGCAGCCGTAATGGGGTCTTGTGTTGCCGGTGGAGCTTATTTGCCAATTATGAGTGATGAAGCTTTGATTGTTGATAAAACAGGATCGATCTTTTTAGCAGGATCTTATTTGGTAAAAGCAGCAATTGGCGAATCTATAGATAACGAAACGTTGGGTGGCGCAACAACACATACCGAAATTTCTGGTGTTACCGATTATAAATCTAAAGACGATAAAGATTGTTTAGATACTATTCGTAACATTGTTGGCAAAATGGGCGATTTTGATACAGCAGGATACAACCGAATCGATCCAAAAAAACCATCGTTAGATCAAAACGAAATTTACGGAATTTTACCAAAATCTCGTGGCGAACAATATGATACCATGGAAATTATTAAGCGTTTGGTTGATAAATCTGAATTCGACGAATACAAAGCAGGTTACGGGCAAACAATTATTACTGGTTATGCTCGCATAGACGGTTGGGCAGTTGGTATTGTTGCCAATCAACGTAAAGTTGTAAAAACTACCGGAGCTAAAACCAAACCAAGCGAAATGCAGTTTGGTGGTGTAATTTATTCTGATTCTGCCGATAAAGCAACACGTTTTATTGCAAACTGTAATCAAAAGAAAATTCCGTTGGTTTTCTTGCAAGATGTTACTGGTTTTATGGTAGGATCTAAATCTGAACACGGTGGTATCATTAAAGACGGAGCCAAAATGGTAAACGCTGTAAGTAATTCTGTTGTACCTAAATTCACCGTTATTATGGGGAATTCTTACGGAGCAGGAAACTATGCAATGTGCGGTAAAGCATACGATCCACGTTTTTTCTTGGCTTGGCCAAGTGCAGAATTAGCCGTAATGGGTGGTGCACAGGCTGCAAAAGTTTTATTGCAAATTGAAGCTTCTTCTTTAAAAGCAAAAGGCGAAGAACTTACTCCTGAAAAAGAAGCTGAATTATTCGACAAAATTAAAGCGAAATACGATGCACAAACATCACCATATTATGCAGCAGCCCGATTGTGGACCGATGCCATTATTGATCCGTTAGATACAAGAACATGGATTTCTATGGGTATTGAAGCTGCAAACCACGCTCCAATTGAAAAACAATTTAATTTAGGAGTCATTCAAGTATAAATTTAAATAGAAGCCTGCTGCAAAAGCAGGCTTTTTTAATGTATCTTACAATAAATATAAACGTAAACTAACGTTTACACTCTTTAAGTTTACTCATAATAATTACTTTTTAGTTATTTTTTCTGTGCATAATTTTAAATAATTCACTTTATTTGTAAGTTATAACATTTTCTTAATATTTTATGTCAAACAATACAAAACCATCGTTCTTTAAAACGGTAGGCTCTTTCAATAAAAACTTCTGGCTAGCCAGCTTCATGGAATTAATGGAACGTTGGGCTTGGTACGGAATTTACACACTTTTAGGACTTTATTTGGTAGGATCAACCGATACAGGTGGTTTAGGTTTTGATCACGTTCAAAAGGGAAATATCATGGGAAATATTGTAGGAATACTTTATTTTTTACCGTTGATTTTTGGAGTTATTGCAGATCGTATTGGGTATAAAATTTCATTGACTATTGCGTATATCATCATGATTTTGGGCTATTATCTATTAGGCGAAGTAAATACCTATTGGAGTGTTTACATGGTATTCTTATTAGTTGCCGTTGGTGCTGCATTCTTTAAACCGGTAGCATCGGCAATTGTAGCGCGTAATACCAACGAAACCACAGGAACCATGGGCTTTGGTATTTTTTATATGATGGTAAATATTGGTGGATTTATTGGTCCGGCAATGTCATCGGGTTTGAGAACTACGTATGGTTGGAAAATTATTTTTATACAAGCTGCCATTGTTATTGGTATTAATTTAATTGTTTTACTGTTATTTTATAAAGAACCAAAAGTAGAAAAACCAAAAAATTCGATAGGAGAAGCAATAAAAGAATCGGTTTTAGGTATTTTCGAAGCCTTAAAAGATATTCGTTTAGGAGTATTACTTTTATTAATGATTGGTTTTTGGACTATGTTTAACCAATTATTTAATACACTTCCTAACTTTATAGAAGATTGGGTAAATTCGGCAGTAATAAGCAATTGGTTAAATGAAAATCTGCCTGCCTTAGGTAGTTTATTAACACAAGACGGACAAGTAAAACCAGAATGGTTTACAAATATCGACTCGTTAATGATTATTCTTTTTCAAATAACCATTTCGTTTTTTGTAATTAAAATGCGTCACATTAATGCGGTAATTCGTGGGGCAATCATTGCAACTATTGGTATCGGTTTAACATTTTACTCGGGCAACGTTTGGTTTACTATTATTGGAACCATGATTTTTGCTATTGGCGAAATGATGAGCAGCCCAACAGTATCATCGTTTATTGCACTAATTACCCCGAAAGGAAAAGAAGGTTTGTATCAAGGCACCTACTTTTTACCAGTCGCGGCAAGTTACTTTGTAACCAGTTTTATTTCAGGCAGCTTGTATCAATCATGGTCTGACAAGCTATCGTTATTAAAAAAAGAAATGGCAGTCAGAAATATAGAAATGCCCGAAGTAGTTACAAATGAACAGTTTATAGAAGAAGGCTCAAAAGCTTTGAACATGTCTATTTCCCAATTCGAAAAACAATTCAATTTAAAAAACGAATCGGTAGACTGGACAACAGTTAAACAATCATTCAACGATTTTGCTACCAGTAAAGGTATTGACATCAGCCAAATTCATTTTCCATTTTCTAAAAACGAATATTTTGCATTAGCAGAACAAAAATTAGGCATGGGTCATTGGGAAGTGGTTGATATGCTTTGGAACACTTACAACCCTAATAAAATTTGGTATGTAATTGTAGGCATTGGTATCTTTTCTATTGTGTCATTAAGTATTTACGACCGATTAATTATTAAACCTTTAGAGAAAAAAAACGCAATTAAAAATTAAAAATATTTTTTAAAATGAACAATAACACTACAACAGATTTTTACAAATCGAATGTCTTAGGACAACGATCGGGACTTTTTGTATTGTTCTTTACAGAAATGTGGGAACGTTTTTCATTCTACGGAATGCGCGTATTATTAATCCAATTTTTAACTGCCGCAGTTATTTCGGGCGATCCTAAATCAGGGTGGGCTTGGAGTGCAGAGCAAGCAGGTGCATTATATGGAACGTATGCCATGATGCTATATCTTACACCAATTTTTGGAGGAATTATTGCCGATAAATACATTGGTTCGCGTATGGCGGTAATTATTGGTGCTATTGTAATGACCATTGGTCACGCCGCTATGGCTTTTGATACGCCTGTTATGTTTTTTATAGGTTTAGCTTGTTTGGTAATTGGTACCGGATTTTTTAAACCAAATATGCCCTCTATTTTAGGTGAAATGTATAAAGATTTGCCTGAGAAGAAAGACGGTGCTTACACCATTTTCTATATGGGTGTAAATGCAGGTGCCTTTTTTGGAATGATGTTGTGCGGATATATTGCAGAAACACAAGGTTGGCATTGGGGCTTTGGTTTGGCAGGGATTTTTATGTTATTGGGTACCTTACAGTTTGCTTTTGCAAAACCTTTAATGGGGAATTTAGGTATTTTAGATAAATCGAAAGAAGCCAAAGAAGCTAAAAATGCAGAAGACACGGACAAACGCAATCCGTTTACAATGGTAGATTATATCTTAATTGCAATTGTTGGAGTAATTGGTTTCTTATATGCATTTAACGATCCATTATCTAAAAACGGAATCATTGATATGTTTGCTTTTTTAGATACATCGGCACTTCGCGGGCAATACATCATGATTATTTTTGCCTTAATCATTTTTGTGTACATGATTGTTTCTCGTATTTTACGTTACGATAAAGTAGTGCGCGATAGAATGTTTGCCGTAGTTTTATTGGCTTTCTTCTTAATTTTCTTCTTTATGAGTTTTGAACAAGGTGCTACATCGTTAGTATTGGTGGCTCGTGATTATATCGACAGAAGTTTAACAGGATCAGCATTAACAACCTTCAACATCGTAAATGGTTTGTTAACTATTGTACCGTTAGCTATTATTTCTTTTGTTTTAGTTAGATTGGCGCAAGCAACTTGGAAAAAAATAGCCTTATCAAACATTATTTTAATTGCATGTTTTGTTATCATTTGGGCAGCAGCATTGTGGATGTTAAATAATGAATTTTCTAAAGAAGCATCAGAAATTACTGTTTCTTGGTTTTCAACCTTAAACTCATTCTTCATTATTGCATTAGCATCAACTGTATCAAAATTATGGGAATCTAAATACAATCCGTCGGCAGCATTCAAATACGGCTTTGGATTGATTTTGGTAGCCGTAGGTTTCTTAATTTTAGGATTAGGTGCAATGGGCGTTTCTGAAGGAGTAAAAATTTCAATGATTTTCCTAGTGTTAACCTACTTATTCCACACATTAGGCGAATTATTTATTTCACCAGTTGGTTTATCATACGTTTCTAAACTAGTACCAGCGCGTATGTTAGCCTTTATGTTTGGTATTTGGTATTTGGCAATTGCCATAGCACAAAAATTAGCAGCTGTTTTAGGTGGTCAGGTAGAAACCATTCAAGAAGAATATTCTTTAAGCCATTTCTTCTTTTTATTTACAGCCATTCCTGCCGCAGCGGGTGTGTTGGTAATGATCTTAAATCCATTAATTAAAAAATTAATGCACGGAATTAAATAATTTAAGTATCTTTCCAGTTCGAAAAATTAAAACTATATTGAATGTCAACAGAAACTGCTAATCCAGATTTTTTTAAATCGAAAGTTTTAGGTCACCCTTCCGGATTATTCGTTCTTTTCTTTACAGAAATGTGGGAACGATTCTCATTCTACGGAATGCGTGTTTTATTAATACTTTTCTTAACTGCCGCTATAACAGGCAACAATCCTGGCTGGGGATGGAGTGCTGAAAACGCAGGAGCTTTATACGGAACTTATGCAATGTTATTATATATTACTCCTATTTTTGGTGGAATTATTGCCGATAAATACATTGGTTACCGTTGGGCTGTAGTAATTGGATCGATTATTATGACGCTTGGTCATGCGTTTATGGCTTTTGATACACCTATTTTTATGTATTTAGGTTTAGCATGTTTAGTAATTGGAACAGGATTTTTTAAACCTAACATGACATCTATTCTATCAGAAATGTACAAATCGTTCCCAGAAAAGAAAGATGGTGCTTACACTATTTTTTATATGGGAGTTAACGCAGGTGCATTCTTTGGTATGATGTTATGCGGATATTTAGCAAATAATTTAGGATGGCATTACGGCTTTGGTTTAGCTGGTATTTTTATGTTATTAGGAACATTACAGTTTTGGTTAGCAAAACCATTGTTTGGAAACATTGGTGAAGTACCAACTGCTGAAACTAAACTAGCAAAAGAAAAAGAAGAAAAAGCTACATTAAAAGAAGGCGAAGAAGACAAACCAAACCCTTTTACAACTCTTGATTATATTTTAATTGCTATTACAACAGTTATTGGTTTATTGTATGCTTTTAACGACCCGTTATCAAAAATTGCAAACACGCATATTCTACCTAAAGAATTGTTTGGTATGGATGGTTCTATTGCGGTAATTGTAATAGGTTTAATATTGTTTTTAATATTAATTGTATCGCGTGTTGTACGTTATTCGCCAGTAGTAAGAGATCGTATGATTGCTGTAACGGTATTTGCTTTCTTTACCATTTTCTTTTGGATGAGTTTTGAGCAAGGGGCTTCGTCATTAGTAATTTTTGCACGTGATAATGTAGACCGTACTTTAGAAGGAACTTCTTTAACAACTTTTAATATCATTAATACTTTATTAACGGTTGTTCCTTTATTAATTATTACATGGGTATTGTATTTGTTAGCAAAACAAACCTTTAAAAAAGCAGCAGCATCTAACATTGTGTTAGCAATTACCTTTTTAGGTGTATGGGCAGTAGCTCTTTGGATGTTAAACAATGAATTCAGCAAATCGGCTTCAGAAATTGATCCGTCTTGGTTCTCAATCTTAAACTCATTCTTTATTATTGCATTAGCATCATCGGTATCAAAAATCTGGGATTCTAAATTCAATCCACCCGCAGCAGTAAAATACGGTTTAGGATTAATCATTATGGCTATTGGTTTTGGCTTGTTGGCTTATGGTTCTCATGGAATACAAGAAGGCGTTAAAGTATCAATGATTTGGTTAGTTTTAGCTTACTTGTTCCACACGTTAGGCGAATTATTCTTATCGCCTGTTGGTTTATCTTACGTTTCTAAATTAGTACCAGCACGTATGATTGCTTTTATGTTTGGTATCTGGTATTTAGCAATTGCTATTGGTAATAAATTGGCAGCTGCCGTAGGTGGCGAAATCGAAAATATTACAGCTCAATATTCACTATCAACATTCTTCTTAATTTTTACAGTTGTACCAATTGTAGCAGGTTTATTAGTAATGTTGTTAAACCCTGTATTAAAGAAATTAATGCACGGTGTAAAATAGGCACACTTTTTGAAAATATGAAATCCGATAGTTTTTGCTATCGGATTTTTTTTATATTTACGTAATTAATTATCAAACAATGAAGAAAAGCATTTTATTAGTGTTATTTACTTTGGCTGCATTTGTAAGTCAGGCACAAGAAATTAAATGGATGAGCATGAAAGATGCTCTTACAGCGCAGAAAAAGAACAAAAAACCTATTTTTATGGATGCCTATACCGTTTGGTGTGGTCCGTGTAAAATGTTAGATAAAAACACATTTGCAGATCCAAAGGTTGCAGAAACCATTAATAAAAACTACAATCCGGTAAAGTTTAATGCAGAAGGAAACGAAGAGTTCCAGTTTGACGGAAAGTTGTACAAAAACCCTGGTTATCAAGAATCGCGTAAAAACTCAAGAAACGGAATTCACGAATTCACAAGTTTTCTTCAGGTTCCAGGATACCCTACTATGGTAGTTATTAATGCAGAAGGCAAAGTAACAAAAGGAATTGTTGGCTACAAAACACCAGAAGAGTTATTATCTCAATTATAATTTATCACATAACTTCCCTTATTACGCATATCGTAGTAGGGGATTTTTCTTTTATTAAAAAACGCTGCATATTCATCAATTAAATATTGAGCATTATTATTGTGTAATAAAACTTTTTTTGGTTTTGTATCATTTATTAATCGATCTAAATTAATTTTTGGGTTTTGATACAAAACTAGATAATCACACTGCTGTTTCGGATATACTTCCAAACTGTCTATTATCAGCCATTTTTTATCGTTCAGCACAAAATAATTTTTTAAAGAATCTACAACGGTTACTTTGGAATTAGTATGCAATTGATAATTTTTCAGACTTTGCAACGTATATTTATTTGCCTTACCTATTTGATGAATGCGCGTTCCTACTCTATTTAAAATCACCACCTCATCTTTATCACTTATTACAACAACTTCGTTACTGTTTTTATTTTTAATGATATTTTGTAACGTTGCCACTTGAAAAATCACTATAAGCGATAAAAAAACAAATACTTTATACTGTTCTTTTTTTCGAAAAAACCAAAATAAAGTAAAAATCAGTAACAATGATACAACTGTTTGTAAAATACCAAACCGAAATTCAAGTGCTTTTACAGGGAAATAAGTAGACAAATTACCTAAAACATCAAAACAAAAAGTACTTAACCAGCTTAAAATCCCCGTAAAATAAGATAATATTTCCACTGAAATCAAACTTAAAAGCATTTGTAAAAACCACGCACCTAATAAAACAGATGTAATTGGAACTGCGACTAAATTTCCTACTAAAAACAAAAGCGGAATTTGATTAAAATAATAAATACTTAAGGGTAAAACTCCTAATTGCGCAACCAATGAAACACCTATAAGCTGTCCTAATTTATTTAAAATCCAATTTTTAAATGTGAAATATTTTTGCACAACTGGATAACAATACACGATAGAAAATACGGCGAGATAACTTAACTGAAAACCTACATCGAACAAATAATTAGGTTCAACAATTAAAATCAACAGCATGCTGCCTACCAAAAGATTAATTGTATGAATACGTCTTTCGGTTAAAGTGCCAACAATAGTCATTAAACACATTAATGCCGCACGAACTACCGAACCTGAAAAACCCGACATGGCAGTGAATATTAAAAGAAAAATAATTAAAACAACCGTAATTGCATTTTTTGGAATAGATAACCGTTTTAAAATAAAGGAAATAACAGCGAATAGCAAAATTACGTGCATACCCGATACTGCAAGCACATGCAAAATACCAAAATCTTTAAATTGCTGTTGAATTTCATCGTTTAAACCGGTTTTAATACCAAATAACAACGCTTGTATAAAACCTTGCGTTTTTTCGGAATAGCCTAATTTTGAGAACTGTGAAATAAGATAATTGCGACTATTTACAATTACAGACTGTAAAGATTTTTCTTCGGCAATTTTAAAAGGTTCGTTGTATGATGTTAGCTGATAGTGAATATTCTTTAAACGCAAATACGCGCTGTAATTAAAATCGTAAAGATTTCTTGGTTCAGGAACTTTCTTAATTGTTCCTACCAGTTTATAAACTGTGCCAACTTTAGGAACAATTGATTTATTTGAAAAGCTTACCAAAACTTTTGGCTGCTGCTTTTCTGAAACCAAATCAGCATACATTCTGTGCGAATAAGCGTTTGATTTTAAAACATCGGTTACTTTAAAAGTAAATTCTTTTTGTGATAAATCTTTTATATATACGGGTTGGTTATTATAACTGTACGAAAGAAAACCTAATGAAGAAAAGCCAAATAGAACCAATAAAGCTACACCTAAATTTCGTGCGCTGTTAAAACCCTTATTACGCTGTATAATATAAAGTAAAAGTAATGTAATGAAACTCACCAAAAGAACCGATAGCACAACAGCATTTGGAAGCTTAAAATAAAAGCCACAAAAAATCCCACTAGCATACGAAAATGTAATGGGATAAATTGGATATTTCATTACCTTCTTCATAAAACTAAAGGTATGAAATTTTTGAATATGTAATAACTAACTATAATACTTGTCTGTCGTAAACACGGTTTATTTGCACAAACCCTTTACTATAATATGCTTCTTTGGTAGAATTAACAGAAACGCCTTTAGAAGTAGCAGAATGAATAAATTTAATATCGTCTCCATCAACTTCAATTACAATTCCTACATGATTAATTACTCGTGAACCACCATTTTTAAAGAAAATTAAATCTCCTGGTTTTGCTTCTGCAGTAGAAACGCGCTCACCACGTGATGCCATTTCTCTTGAAGTTCTTGGTAACTGTATATTAAACTGATTGAATGCATTTTTTACAAAACCTGAACAATCCATACCAGATCTAGACATACCACCCCATTGGTAGCGTATTCCCTGATAATCGTTTGCTACGTTTAACAATTGTTCGGTTAAATAACAGTAATGTGTTTTTTCAGCTTTTTTAGAGGTTTTATTATCCAACTGATCATCAATTGCATTCATTTGTTTATTAATGTTTGCAAGTGTAGCCTCTTCTTTTGCTTTCTGTATCTTTGATGTAGTTGTCACAGTAGGTTTTTTGCTTTGCGCAACAACCTCTGTGCTTAAACATACAGTAAACAAAGTTACTAACGTTAAAGCTAAATTTTTCATTAATTAATATTTTGAATAATTAGGATTTGTAATTTTTGCTTTGGTCTAACACAAATATAGTATTTTTAATTTGCTTACACTTCCTAAAAAGTTCTTAAAGTTTTCTTAACTATGTTAATAACTCGTTCACTAGCTCCACCACCACCTAACAATTCGCTTAATTCATGGTACTTCGCAAGCATTTTAGATCGATACGAATTGTTAATAACTTTATCAAATTCTTTTTTTATGGTTGAAGTATTACATTCTTTTTGAATTAATTCGGTAACAATTGGTTCATCCATAATTAAATTTACAAGCGAAATATACTTTAATTTAATTACACGTTTTGCAATTTGATACGATATTTCGTTACCCTTGTAAACCACTACCTGCGGTACATTGAACAAGGCAGTTTCTAGTGTAGCCGTACCCGATGTAACTATGGCTGCATACGAATTGTTCAGTAAATTATAGGTATCGTTCAAAATTAACTTTACATTTTCTTGTTTAATGAATGGTTGATAGAATTGCGCACTTAAACTTGGCGCGCCAGCAATAATGAACTGAAACTGCGGATACGAATCAACAATACGAAGCATTTCGGTAAGCAGTTTAGAAATTTCCTGTTTACGGCTTCCTGGCAACAACGCAATTATGGGTCTATCGTCTAAACCATACACTTTTTTAAAATCTACCGATTGATTTTTTTTGAACGATTCAATAGCATCTAACAACGGATGTCCCACATAATGTACAGGATAATTATGTTTGTTCTCGTAAAAATCTTTTTCGAAAGGAAGAATGGTGTACATTTGATTTACATCGCGCTTTATAGCTTTAATTCTACCTTCTTTCCAAGCCCAAATTTGAGGTGAAATATAATAGTGCGTATCAAAACCTTCGTTCTTTGCCCATTTTGCAATGCGCATATTAAAACCGGGATAATCAATAAAAATAATTACATCGGGATTAAACGCTTTTATATCCTTCTTGCAAAAATCGATATTATTAAAAATGGTTTTTAAATTGGCTACCACTTCTGCAAAACCCATAAAAGCCAAATCTTTATAGTGTTTTACCAACGTACCGCCCACCTGCTGCATTAATTCGCCACCCCAAAAACGTACTTCTGCATTGGGTTCTTCCTTAAAAAGGGCTTTCATTAAATTGGCTCCATGCAAATCGCCCGAAGCTTCGCCGGCTATTATGTAATATTTCATTAACTAAAAATAATGTAGAACGCTATAATTATAAACGAGAAAATAACACCGCGTGCACTAAAATAATTTTCACGGTTTAAAAACAGATAGAACAAGCCGATGTTTGGGATTGATCCTAATGAAAAGGCTTTTGTAGAAACATCGGTCATTTTAAAAATCAAACCACCGTCTAAAGGGTTCATCTTTGTAAATAGATAAAACAAAATACAGCCGCATACGAACGAAATTGCCAATGCACAAAAAGTTCCCAATAAAAATTTTAAAAATCGATCCATTACAATTCCCAGGTATTAAGTTGTTGTACTGCGTGGTAAGCAGTTAAATCGTATTGCACAGGCACCA
>JBEBXO010000068.1:0-13915 GCA_040391585.1 Paenimyroides ummariense
GTGCAAAGATACTCCCTACTTTTGCGACTTTCCTAATTATTTTAAACCTTTTTTTAAGTTATTTTTTAAAGCACTTGTTTTGAGTTTTTTAGAACAGAATATTTTTAATAAATAAGACTTATGTTCGAAGATATAAAGATAAATTCGGGTAAATATATGTGGTACTTTTGAAATGAAACAAGAAAAAAATTATAGATTACTTTGTTAAATGAGACTCTGAAACAAGTTCAGAGTGACAAAACGTAATTCTATTCTATAATTTCGACTTGGATCAATGAACAGAACTTAATTTACAATATTCTGAAAACTAAATTGCGTTAGGGAGTGCAGCGGATAGCCTTTTGTGGCACTTTGCCACAAAAGCTTGCAGCGGAAAGCCCGACCCGCCCATTAAAAGGCGGGGAACGTCCAAAATTTTCTAAACAACTTCGGCAACTACAAAGGTGCTTCCGCCAATATATATCATATCATTAATACTGGCTTTCTGTTTTGCGTGATTTAAAGCGTGGGGTATTGAATTAAAAGCAGTTGCTTTAAATCCTGCTTTTTGCAACTTTTCTTTTAAAATATCGGCATGCAATCCGCGAGGCACATTTGGCTTTGCTACAAAATATTCGGCATTTTTAGGCAGATAAGGCAAAATAGCATCAATATCTTTATCGTTCACCACGCCGAATACCATGAATAATTTATCGAACTTTTGTTGATGAACCTGCTGCATGACTATTTCTAGTCCGTTTTTATTGTGAGCGGTATCGGCAACAATTAAAGGTTTATCAGACAAAATTGTCCAGCGCCCTTTTAAACCTGTGTTTTTCTCGACATTTAAAAACCCTTTAATTATATCATCATTTGAAATAGAGAAATGATTCTTTAATAACTGTATTGCCTGATAAGCCGTTTTTTTATTGTGAAGCTGATAATTTCCTTTTAAATCGGATTCTAATTCAGGTATACCGTTAATTGTAGACGCAAAATAAATAGGTGCATTCTTTAAATCGGCTTCCTTTTTGAACACTTTTTTAGTTTCGGCAGTAAACTCGCCAATAACAATAGGAATACCTTCTTTAATTATTCCAGCTTTTTCAAAAGCAATTTCTTCCAGCGTATTTCCCAACAAATTCATGTGATCCCAACCAATATTGGTAATTACACTTACTAATGGAGTGATGATGTTTGTGGAATCGAGGCGACCGCCTAAACCTACTTCGATAATGGCAATATCTGCTTTTTGATCGGAAAAATACTGAAAAGCCATTCCAACTGTCATTTCAAAGAAACTTAATTTGCTGTCTTCAAAAAACGATTTGTTCTGTTCGATAAAATCTACAACAAATTCTTGTGAAATCATTTCACCGTTAATTTTTATACGTTCGCGAAAATCTAACAAATGTGGCGATGTGTACAAACCAACTTTAAAACCTGCTTGCTGTAAAACCGATGCTATTAAAGAAGATGTAGAACCTTTACCGTTTGTTCCGCCTACGTGAACGGTTTTAAAATTGCGTTCGGGATTGTTTAAATGTGTAGCAAGCTGCTGCGTATTGGTTAAATCTTTCTTATAGGCGCTTGCCCCTATTTGCTGAAACATGGGTAATTGTGCAAACATCCATTCAACGGTATCTTTATAGTTCATGATATATTGGCAATTTTATACTTTAATAATTTAATATGTAATATTTTTTTCATTATTTAGCACAAATAATTGAGTGAAAAATATTAATCTACAAAAATCATTTTTTTAAGCGTTAAATAAAACTTTATGATGACATTTTTTTTGCAAGCTGCACCCGACAGTTTAACACAAACAACACAAGCTATTGTAGAAAACGTTGCTACAACAAAGGAACTTTCTCTATTTGAGTTTGTTTTAAAAGGTGGTGTTTTCTTAATACCCATTGTTATACTATTTATTTATACGATCTATCTTACTTTTGAAAGATATTTCTATATTCAGAAATCTGCTAAAAGAACTAGCGAAGGATTAATGGATTCGTTAAAAACTCAGCTTAATTCGGGCAATTTAGATATGGCAGTAGCATCGGTTCAACGAGAGAACACAGCTGAATCTAAAGTTTTACATGAGGGATTGTTGACTATTGGAAGACCAATTTCGGAAATTGAATCGAACATGGAAAAAGTAACCAACATTGAAATTGCCAATATGGAGAAAAAACTGAACCATTTGGGAACTATTGCCGGTATTGCGCCTACTTTAGGTTTTGTTGGAACTATTTCTGGGGTTATTAAAATTTTCTACAACATATCTATTACCGAAAACATTAGTATTGCTAACATATCGGGTGGTTTGTACGAAAAAATGATCAGTAGTGGTGCCGGATTAATTGTTGGTATTATTGCTTATGCCGCATACCACCTTTTAAACGGAAAAATTGACGGTTTTGCATTACAATCGCAAAAAAATATTTTAAAATTTATTAACATAATACAAAGACCAAATGGCCATAAAGAGAAGTAAAAGATTTCATGCTGAAGTTGCAACCTCATCGTTAAGCGACATCATGTTTTTCCTGTTACTTTTTTTTATTATCATATCTACTTTAGCCAACCCGAATGTTATTAAAATGACATTGCCTAAAGCAGAAGCAACGGAACAAACAAACAAGCAGCTAATTACCTTATCAGTAAACGAAAACAAAGAGTTTTTCATTGATAAAGAACCTGTTAATCCGCAAGATTTAGAAGCACATTTATTAGCTAAATTAGGCGATGACAAAACACAAACCGTAGTTGTTAGAATTCCTTACAACTTACAGGTACAAGATTTAGTAAACGTTTTACAAATTGGTGTTAAGAACAATCTTAAGTTTGTAATTGCTACCAATAAGAATTAAAAAATTCCGATCAGTTGATCGGAATTTTTTGCTTTATTTCATTGATAATTATTTCGTTTTGATTTGATTTATTATATTTTAGTATTAATTTCAAAACTTCATCAACAAGTTTTTGATGTTTCTTATTTTTAATATAATCATATATTATAATTTGATTTATTTCATCATTTTCAATAAATACTATTTCAAAATAACTTCCATCTGGAAGCGCCATCTCCCGTTCTTGGACTTTAAAATCTTCCTCATCAAATTCCGTAATTATTGAATCTATCACAAGAAGATCATCATCATATAAATTTTCATTAAAAGATTTAAACTCAACTCCATCTCTAGCATCTCCTGTATTATTTGAAGAGTATAATCCTATAAACTTATCGTCAAAATTTATAATTACATTAAAATTATTATAAAATGAATAACCAAGATTCATTTGTAATTGTTTTATTGAATAGTCATGCTATGAATTAGAACTCTTATTTGAACATCCAAATAACGTACAAATAAAGATTAGAAATAAATACTTCATATTTATAGATAAAAATCTAAATATAAGAAAAAACCTCAAACATAATATTTTGAGGTTTTGATATTTTTAATTCAGTTTAAAGTTGTAAACAATACTTCCTATCTGTTCTGCTGTTGCAGATGCTTTTGGTTCCCATTTGGTGCGCATTGCGGCATCTTTTGCAATATTTTTTAAACAGCTTGAACTGTTTGTAGATCCTTTAACTCCCGGCAAAGCACTAAGTACATTTCCGTTTCTGTCTACTGTTACACGAACCACGATTGTACCTGCTTCGTTACAATTGTTTTGAGGTGTTGGTCGTGAGGTTGCTTTTCTGCCTGATAAGGAGTAACCGTTTCCGCCACCTGTTCCAGATCCGGAACCTGCACCTACTCCCGAACCGTTTCCAGTTCCGTGACCGCCACCTGTTCCGCCACCAGAACCACCGTCGCCATAGTAATTACTAGAATTTAGCGAACCATCTCTTTTACCTTTATTACCTGCTACCTTATCATCACCATCGCCACCCGATTTGTTTCCGTTTAAGCTTGATGCTGCATTTTTAACAAAATCGGACACCTGACGTGTTTTAGGTTGTTCGGTTACTGGTTTTGTAATGGTTTTAGGTTTCTCTTTTGTAGTAGTGGTTTTCTTTACAACGGTATAATCACGAACGTCTTTGGTATTTTCTTGTGCCAAAATTTCTTCCTCAACTTCGGGTTCACGGGCTGCTGCCGATTTTTTATTAGCTTCGCTAACATTTAAAACTTCACTTGTAAAATCGGGCCCCATTCCCAAATCACTGTCACCAAAATTAATTTCGACACCGCCACCGCCACCTGCTGCCAATTCTGATATATCAACAGAAATTGCAAAACGTATAAATAGTAGAATCATCAATAAAACACCTACAACTGCTGTTGTTACTGCCATTGATTTTTTTTCTTCGTTTGTAAAATGCGTCATCATAATTTTAATAACGTTTAAATTTTAGGTAAATATACATTTTATTGTATTATTTGTACAAAAAAAGCAAGTATTTCTACTTGCTTTAATTTAGGTATATTGTTACTAAAAACTATACTAATTGTTTTAAAGCTGTTTCAAAAGCTGCTGCAGAAACATCTGTTTTAGATGAATTTAAGCTATGTGCTTTTTCTAATGCTTTTTTAATAGTGTTTGATGTATCTTCGAAAACTTTGGTATCGTTCATTTCAACTCTGTTTTCCATGAAGTAAGCAAAAACGCGCGCCATACCACAGTTTGAAATAAAATCGGGAACTAAACTAATTTTTGAATCTACATATTCCATAATTGGTCCAAAGAAAATTTCTTTATCTGCAAAAGGAACGTTTGCTCCGCAAGAAATAACTTCTAATCCAGCATTAATCATTGCATCAACCTGATCTTTTTGAATTAAACGAGAAGCAGCACATGGCGCAAATACTTCAGCACCCATACTCCAGATTTTTTCGTTAATTTCTGCAAAAGGAATCATATTATCTGCAACTAACGTATTTCCGTTTTTGTTTAAGAATAATGTTTTAACTTCTTCAAAAGTATAACCTTCAGGATTCATGATACCACCATCGCGATCAATAATACCAACAACTTTAGCTCCCATTTGTGCAAAATAGTAAGCTGCTGCTGCACCTACGTTTCCAAATCCTTGAACAATTACTTTTTTACCAGCTACATTACCACCGTAAATAGTGTAAAAATGTTTAACAGCTTCGGCAACACCAAAACCAGTGATTAAATCGGCAACTGTTATTTTTTTGGCTGCATCTGGTGTATAGTTGACATCAACCACTTCCATTAAAACACCTTGACGTAATTGACCGATACGGTTGATTTTTTCTGCTTCGGTTGGTTTAAAATGTCCGTTGAAAACACCTTCTTGCGGATGCCATAACCCACAATCTTCGGTCATTGGGATTACTTCGTGAATTTCATCAACATTTAAATCGCCACCTGTTCCGTAATAATTTTTCAATAATGGAAAAACCGCTTTGTACCAACGACGTAAAACACCTTCTTTACGCGGATCTGCAGGATCGAAGTTAATTCCCGATTTTGCTCCGCCAATAGCCGGACCAGCAACCGTAAATTTCACTTCCATTGTTTTAGCCAAAGACAAAACCTCATTCATATCCAATCCTTTACGCATACGTGTACCACCACCGGCAGCACCGCCACGTAATGAATTAATTACAGTCCATCCTTCTGCTTCTGTTTCAGAATCAGACCAATGAAAAACAACTTCAGGTTTTTTATCTTCGAACTTTTTTAATAAATCTTTCATTATATTGATTACTTTTTATTTTCAGCACAAATATAATTCATTACAAATCAATTTAGCAATTACTTTTTTAATAATTCCTCATTAAATATAATACCCGAACAATGATCGCGACTGGCACCTGTTACACTGCTTAACACATTATTTGTATTTGTAATGCGTAGTACGCCCAAAAAAGCAAAAATTATAGCTTCTTTAAATTCAATTAATTCTTTAGATCCTAAAACAACGGTTATATTTGGTGCGTAAAATCTTAATCTATTAATAAGATGTTCGTTAAAAGCGCCGCCACCAGTAACCAATAATTTTGAATTTTCTTTTTTAAGAACCGATGCAATTTGATACGCGATATGTTCTGTTATGGTTGCCAAATGATCATGAACGCTTAATTGATATTTCTCGATTAATGGAAGGTAAACAGCATTTACCTGTTCTATTCCTAATGATTTTGGGCCTTGTTGATTATAGAACGATAAATTGTTCAATTCATTAAACAAATCTTGGTTTATAGTTCCTGATGCTGCAAAATTTCCGTTTTCATCAAAATCTTTACCTAATTTTTTGGCGAAATGATTTAATAAGGTATTCACCGGACAAATATCAAACGCAATTCGTTCCTTATTTACTTCAAAAGAGATGTTAGAAAATCCGCCTAAATTCAAGCAATAATCATAATCAGAGAAAAGCAAACGATCTCCAATCGGTACTAACGGAGCGCCTTGCCCACCAAAAGCGACATCTTGCACACGAAAATCGCATACAAAAGGCAATGAAATTAGATCGCTTATTAAAGGCAGGTTTCCTATTTGTAAAGTAATTCCATTTTCGGGCTGATGCAAAACCGTGTGCCCGTGCGATGCTATAAAATCTATATCATTTAAATGATGTGTAACCAAAAAATCGTTGAGCAGTTCGCCTAAAAAATAAGTATATTCTATATTAAGAAGATGCAAATCGGTTTCGGACAAATGAATGGCATTTTGTAAATTTTCGACCCAACTTTCTGGATATCTAATGGTTTCGCCTTCAATAAAAACATAATTCCATTGATTGTTTATTAAAGAAAATTCAACAACCGCACAATCGATTCCATCTAACGACGTACCCGACATCACACCCAACACTTTATATTTTTGTGTATTCATAAATTAAAAATAGCTATAATTTTTGAAAAATTGGCAATATTCAATTATATTTGGCACGGAAAATTAATATGTTTACAAAAACAATAAAATAGATGGATTTTAAATTAACTGAAGAGCAATTAATGATTCAACAAGCTGCTCGTGATTTCGCTCAAACTGAATTATTACCGGGAGTTATTGAACGTGACGAGCACTCTAAATTTCCTGCTGATGCAGTGAAAAAAATGGGTGAGCTTGGATTTTTAGGAATGATGGTTGACCCAAAATACGGCGGCGCAGGTTTAGACAGCGTTTCTTATGTTTTGGCAATGGAAGAAATTGCTAAAGTTGACGCATCGGCTGCAGTTGTAATGTCTGTAAACAACTCGTTAGTTTGTGCGGGAATGGAAAAATACTGTTCAGAAGAACAAAAACAAAAATATTTGGTACCACTGGCATCAGGTGAAGTAATCGGAGCATTCTGTTTATCGGAGCCAGAAGCAGGTTCTGACGCTACATCGCAAAAAACCACAGCTATTGATATGGGCGACTACTATTTATTGAACGGTACAAAAAACTGGATCACAAACGGTAGCACGGCATCTACTTATTTAGTAATTGCACAGACCGACGTTGAAAAAGGACACAAAGGCATCAATGCTTTTATTGTTGAAAAAGGATGGGCAGGATTTGAAATTGGTCCAAAAGAGAAAAAAATGGGAATCCGCGGAAGTGATACACATTCTTTAATGTTCACTGATGTTAAAGTTCCTAAAGAAAACAGAATTGGCGAAGACGGATTTGGTTTTGCTTTTGCTATGAATGTTTTAAATGGTGGCCGTATCGGTATTGCTTCTCAAGCATTAGGTATTGCACAAGGTGCTTACGAATTGGCGTTAAAATATGCTAAAGAACGTAAAGCGTTTAAAACAGAAATTATCAATCACCAGGCTATTGCATTTAAATTAGCCGATATGGCAACTGAAATTACCGCTGCACGTATGTTATGTATGAAAGCTGCTGCTGAAAAAGATAACGGTGAAGACATTTCTATTTCTGGTGCTATGGCTAAATTATTTTCATCTAAAACAGCTATGGATGTAACTACAGAAGCAGTTCAAATTCACGGTGGAAATGGTTATGTTGCAGAATACCATGTTGAGCGTATGATGCGTGATGCTAAAATTACACAGATTTACGAAGGAACTTCTGAAATTCAAAAAATTGTAATTTCAAGAGGTATCGCTAAATAATAACAATTTTAAATTGATTCTTAAAAGACTATCATTTATTGGTAGTCTTTTTTTATTTTAGTAAAAAATTCGTTCACACCATGACAACCGAGCAAAATTTAAAATTAAAGTTAACATTAGGATATATCCTTTTAATCTTAATTTTTTCATTTTCAATTTTATATATCCTGCGTGAAGTTAAAAACTTAAGCGTGCCAAAAGATTACATTCTTACAGAAAACACCAAAGTTATTCAGTTAGGCAGTATTATGAGTGATTTGTATGCGACCGAAAATTCGGGCAGAATGGCACTTTTATCGTACAATAAAAAAGAAGCAAAAAAGTATCACAATCAGTTAGATTCATTAATTTCAAACATTGATAAATTAAAAGACAGTAATGTTCAAGACGAAACCGTAAAGCAAAAATTAGACACCATTGTTCAAATTATAAAACTAAAAAGCCTGACCTTT
Organism: Paenimyroides ummariense; assembly: GCA_040391585.1. Classification (GTDB taxonomy): domain Bacteria; phylum Bacteroidota; class Bacteroidia; order Flavobacteriales; family Flavobacteriaceae; genus Flavobacterium; species Flavobacterium ummariense_A. The sequence continues at coordinate 8,492 of JBEBXO010000068.1, forward strand.
GATCAGGTTTTAGATGTACAGTCTAAATACATTAATTTTGATATTTACAGTGAAACCCAGTCGCGCATAAAAGAAATTCACAGTTCCGAAGAAACTCAAAAAATTGCGATTGATACAGTTGTTGAACAATCAAGTTGGTGGGGGAAATTGAAAAATAAATTTAAAGATAATGAAATACAACTTCAAGAAAAATTAATTCAAGAAAACAATAAAATTGCTCAACAACAAGAAATAATAAAGAAAGAAAATCAACAAAATCAACAAAAAATAAACGAAGCAACAGAAAATATTTTTTCGGCTGCCAAAAAAAACGAATTAAAACTTCTAAAAAAATATTACGACAAAGAAGCCCTGCTTATTAAAAGAAATCAAGAATTAAGCAACCGTTTGCGCGATTTGCTTTCTGAAATTGAAAAAATTGTTGTAGAAACATCAAACACAAAATACCAAACTAGTAAAGAAGCAATAGACAAAGTAAGCAAAAATATTGCAATTGTTGGAATTATTATTTCGGTTATTGCCTTGTTTTTTGGTTTGATTATTCTGCGCGATTTAAACAAATCTGCCCAAAATAAACGCAAGCTTGAACAGTTAAATCAGAATATGCAGAATTTAATGAAACAAAAAAGCTTTTTTATGGCAACTATTTCGCACGATATGGTTTCGCCCATAAATTCGCTTTTAGGGTTTTCGTCACTTTTGCAAAACATTATTAAGACTCCTAAACAGAAAGAGTACCTTAAAAACATCATACAATCTACAAAATACATAAAGAAAATGGTAGACGATTTGTCGCTTTTTTCAAATTTAGATTACAATAAAATTAAAATTAAAACAGGCAAATTCAACTTTAAAGATTTGTTGCAAAACATAGAAAACAATTTAAAAAACAGTGCCAACAAAAAAAATATCGATTTAATTTTTGATATCGACGAAAAACTGAATGCTCATTTTAATTCAGACGCCTTCCGAATTCAACAAATTTTAACCAACGTATTATCAAACGCTATTAAATTCACACATAAGGGCGAAGTAAAGTTAGAGGCTGTTTTAGTAAACAATTTGGCAAAAATTAAAGTATCAGACACAGGTATTGGAATTAAAATTGAAAATAAAGACGATTTGTTTGTAGAATTTATTCAGGCACACAATAACAACGAAAGTTATGGTGGATCTGGTTTAGGACTTAATATTACCAAACGATTGGTTGGTTTGTTAAACGGAACTATTTCTTTTGAAAGCGAATTTAAAAAAGGAACTACTTTTTATATTGATATTCCATTAAAAGATTTTACAGAAAATATCGAGACCGTAAAAACAGACGATTATGAATACGACAATGCTAAAAAATTAGAAAACAAAAAAATTCTGGTTATAGATGATGATCCACTACAACTAAAATTAATCGAAGAAATTTTTGGTAGTAAAGTTAAAAAACTCACTACTTTAGAAAACGGACAATTTGCAAAAGAAATTCTTCAGCAAGAACAATATCAGTTAATTATTACCGATATGCAGATGCCCATTTACAGTGGTTTAAAAGTTATAGAAGACATTCGTTCTTTAGAAAATTATAAAAACACTCCCGTGATTGCCTTAACAGGTAAAATTGATTTTGATGAACACGAATATAAAAAGCTTGGGTTTAACCATTATATGAAAAAACCACTTAATATAGACACTTTATATAACACCATTTATAAAATGTTACGTATTAAAATAAAAGAAAATCAAAACACAACAACCCCAGAAGCACCGACAATGAACTTGAAATATCCCGATTTTGATTTAACCGAACTGTTTAATTTATTAGAGAACGATAAAGAGGCAGTTGCGCTTATCGTGGAATCGTTTTTTGAAAGTTCTGCAACCGACATCGAAATTTTAAACACTGCATTTACTAATAATGATATTGAAACGGTGAAACAAACCGCACATAAAATGTTGCCTATGTTTCGCCAGCTAAAAATAAACGAGATTATAGATAAATTAATTCTTTTAGAACAAAAAACAACTAATTTATCGGCAACAGAAATCCAACAAACCATAACGGCTATTACCCAGAAAACACCCCTAATTCAAATAGAAATTGAAAAAGCCATTCGTTTAAACAGTTAACAACAACATAAAAACAAATTTATTTACCAGTAAACAAGTCGTAAAAAATAGAATAACCTATTTTAAAATAGCTTACATTTGTTTTACAAAATTAAGTATTATGCAATATGTATATTTAGCAATGGCTGCTATTGTTTTGGCTTTATTTGGGTATAAAAAATTTACCGCTGCAAAGAAAACCAACGAATATCTTCCTAAAAACGAGAAGAAATAAAAAGGGGATTGTTTAAAACAATCCCCTTTTTTTATGCTGATGATATTATTTTTTAAACTTGTACTGCACGCCTAAACCTACATTAAAATAACTTCCAGATCCTTGTTTTATTCCTAAACCATTAAACCCGTAATCTTGACTAAACTGATTTACGAAAGTTCCGTCTATAAAAACAGAAAATTGCTCGGTAAAATTATACTTTGGCATAATACCTATTTGCGCCACACCTGCCATATCGTTTGTACTTGCCGATTCACTGTTACCCGATGCCAAACCAAAACCAGCATGCGCAGTTACATCAAAAGGTTGCATCATTCCGTTTACAGCAGTAAAAATATTATAAGTAGCCTCTAACATTAATTTGTTGTATTTTACACCCAAATCACTAATGTCTTTATGCTTAAAATTTGAACTTGCAAATGTACCGCGAACACCCCAAACATCATCAATATGATAAGTAAGCCCTAATTGAAAGAAATTAAATCCGCTGTAATCACTTGTTGTAATGCCTTCGTTAGGGCTTAATGCAGAATTTAAACCGTATTGACCTTCTACACTTAAATGATCAAAAACACTTCCCGATGTTTGTGCTTGTACGTTTGTAGCGGTAAAAGCAATAGCTGCAGCTACTAAAATACCTTTAAATGTTATTTTCATGAATTTCGTTTTTTAATGATAACGTTGAAGCTTCAAATTTAGTATTTACTTTAATAAAATACTATTAAACCAAGATAAATAGTCAAATTAATAGGTTTTCGCTGTAAAAATATGTTTAGTTTTGCTAGAAAAATCATGAAATTAAATCTTCTTTTTGTTTTACTTTCTTTTAGTGCGCTTGCCCAAAACATAACTAATTCTTTAAATGGATATTACATAAATACCAATGAGAATGATTTGTACAACAGTTTTTATTTAGATGGAAAAGGTCATGCTATTATAAATGATTCATTTCAAGCAGAATATTTTCAAAAAGACAATAAACTATTCGTTTTTCCCGATAAAAATGTATTTATTTTAAAAGTAGATCAAAACAAATTAAAAGGCGAAAGTTCTTGGGTAAAAAAATCGGTATTTAAAAAAAGTACGATTCCCGCTTTTGAAGAACCGGTTTTGTTTGCCAGCAATATTGTTGATGCCAAATTGCTCTATGAGCTTTATAAATTAAATTTCAAAGAAGATACAGACGAGGTAAACTTTACCCTTTTTGAAAATGAAGAAGCCTACCTGGAAAAAACCACCTATTTATGCAACCAAGGATTAACTGCCGCTTGTGGTGCCCAATTTGGCTTGTTGTATATGCAGGCTGCGGGCGGATTTGAACGTTTTTTAAAAGAAACCAACGAACAACAAGCTATAAAAGAAAATACAACACTTGAAAATATTGCTAGAAAAATGATTTCGTTAGGTGATATGAGAGGTTATTCTTTATTGGGATCTTACTTTTATGCCATTGGAAACGAAGCAAAAGCTATGGAAACCTACCAACAAGGTGTAGAAAAAGGCGATCAAAGTTCTATTACAATTATTCTTGAAATGGAATTGCAAAAAATGGCTGATGAAGAAGCTACTACAGATGCAGAATAAGAAAAGCTGTCTTTTTTAGACAGCTTTCTTAAATTATTTCAACGGATTATAAACTTCGGGTTTCCACTCATCATTTAAAAGATTAACAACAGCGTAATGCACCGCGTCTTTAGAATCGAATTCGCCATTTTTATTAATATCTTCTATCGATCTAAAATAAAGTTTTTCATCAATCACTTGCCAATCTAACAATTCATGCAAATCTGTTGTAAGTTTGGTAAATTTTGTTCCGTTTATTTTAGATATGTACAATGTTTTAATATCATTATCGTCATATTTACCGTCTTTATTAGTATCAACATCAACCAAAGTGTACACTAAAAACTGTTTGTTAGTTTTTAACGCCAATTCATCTAAATAATTAATAGATAAAATTTCCATTCTATTGGCTGTTAACGGTTTCAACTCTAACGAATCTTTGTGCTGAAACATTACATTGGTTATAAAACCAGTGATTTCGGGAGTGGAATAATTGGATATTTTGTAACTAAACTGATTGTTTATTTTTGAACTTCCCGAACGCGACGATCCCGTATTATACACACGAACATTACCAATTGGGTGCAATAAATAATTAGTACCGCTGAATTTTATAGGTAAATCGGCTATTTTAATTTCGGTAGAATCTATTTTTTGATACTGAACTTCGGCAGTGTTTTTTTTGTTTTCGTAAATTACTTTAGGCGTTTCGGTTTCGTTTTTACAAGAAACCAATGCTGCCAAACTAACTGCTAAAAGAATTGTGTACGATTTCATAAGCTTTAAATCTTCTTTCAAAGATAAGCAAAACTAAACACCTTACAAAAAATATCAGTAATTGTAATTTGCATATAAACCAATTGCTTTAAATAACAAAAAATAGTATATTTAACATGAATTTAAATAAAATACTATGAAAAATAAATTACTATTTGTTGCACCATTATTATTTGCAACACAACTGACCACGGCTCAAGTTTTATACACTGAAAATTTTGACAATTTAAACTTGGGTAATGTAGGAACAGATTTTACAGGCAATACATCGGGGCAAGGCGGTTGGTATACGTTATCACAATCTTCTGAAACACCATCCCAAAATAGCAATAACTATTTTAAAATTGTTGCGGAAGCCGGCAGAGGAAAAGTTTTAGAATTAGCTGCTACACCGGGTAAGGGACAAACATTTCTGCAAAAAAGAGATATTGATGCATTGTGGAACAATAGAAACAATGGGAACAACATTTTAAAAGTTGAATTAGATTTTTATACAGGTGACCAGTTTTCTGACGGTGGTACTGGTTTGCCTATACAAGGCGCAATCGTAGCGCTTAAGCCTAACAACGTTTATAATGCAACATCAATTGATGTTATAGGAAATTTTACATATCAACCAGATCATGAAAATTTTACTTTACATAGCGCTAATATAACATGTTCTAAACCTTCAGGAATTGTATCACAAGATTTAAAATTAAAAAACACCTCTACCAAATCTTTTTTGGATCGGATGTCCCAAACTTTTTTTT
>JBEBXO010000069.1:0-13616 GCA_040391585.1 Paenimyroides ummariense
GTTTTTATGCTATTAACCAACCAAAAAACTATAAATTATGAAAAATTTATTACAATAATCAAGGCTTATGAACTCCTTAATTTTGTGAGTGCAAAGGTAGGTTTTATTTTTATATAAAAAAGCTTACTTTTTTATTTAACAAACTTTTAACTTACTGCTGTAAATTTCAGTTTATTAAAGCGTTCCGCGTTTTTCTTGTTCTCTTTCAATTGATTCAAATAACGCTTTAAAGTTACCTGCACCAAATCCGCGAGCACCCATACGCTGAATTACTTCAAAGAATAATGTAGGACGATCTTCTACTGGTTTGGTGAAAATTTGTAATAAATATCCTTCCTCATCGGCATCAATCATGATTCCTAACTTTTGCAATTCGTTGATATCTTCTTTGAATTTATCCATGTGATCTTTTAAGCGCTCTGGAATTGCATCATAATAACTTTGAGGCGGAATTGATAAAAACTCCACACCACGTGCTTTCATATCGGCAACCGTTTTTAAGATATCGTCTGTTGCAACTGCAATGTGCTGTACACCTTCGCCTTCATAGAAATCTAAATATTCTTCGATTTGCGATTTTTTCTTACCTTCTGCTGGCTCATTGATAGGGAATTTAATTCTTCCGTTACCGTTTGCCATTACTTTAGACATTAAAGCAGAATATTCGGTTGTAATTTGTTTGTCATCAAACGATAAGAAGTTTACAAATCCTAAAACATCTTCAAACCATTTTACCCAAACGTTCATTTGATCCCAACCAACGTTACCTACCATGTGGTCGATAAATTTTAAACCTACTGGAGCTGGTTGATAATCAGATTCCCATTTAACGTATCCTGGCAAAAATAAACCGTTGTAGTTTTTACGTTCTGTAAACAAGAAAACAGTTTCGCCATAAGCAATAATTCCTGCTTGAATTACTTCACCGTTTTCATCTGAAGTAACTGTTGGTTCGCTGAACGATTTTGCACCGCGTTTTGTAGTTTCTTCGTAAGCTGCAACTGCATCTTCTACCCATAAAGCTACCACTTTAACGCCGTCACCATGCTTTTTAACATGCTCACCAATTGGAGAATCAGAGTTTAAGGCTGTTGTAAGTACAATACGAATTTTATCTTGTTTAATTACGTAAGATGCTCTGTCACGAACACCTGTTTCTAATCCTGAATAAGCTTCGGACTGAAAACCGAAAGCTGTTTTATAGTAATGAGCTGCTTGTTTAGCATTTCCTACATAAAACTCTACATAATCAGTTCCTAAAATTGGTAAAAAGTCTTGTGCTCCTTCAAATATTTTTTCTAATCCGTATTCTACAGATTTTAATTCATTCGACATAATCTCTTATTATTTTAATTTTGTTGTATCTAATTTTTTTTAATCTAACCACGACTGATAGTACTGTTCATCGGCAATTTTCATTGCTTCTTCGGTAACCATCAATGGTTTAAAAGTATCAACCATTACGGCTAACTCTTCTGTTCTTGTTTGTCCGATGCTTTTTTCCATAGTTCCAGGGTGCGGTCCGTGAGGAATACCAGCCGGATGCAGTGAAATATGTCCCGGAGCAATGTCTTTACGGCTCATAAAATCACCATCAACATAATACAACACCTCATCAGAGTCGATATTACTGTGGTTGTAAGGCGCCGGAACAGCATCTGGGTGATAATCGTACATACGTGGCACAAACGAACACACTACAAAGGCATCTGTTTCAAAAGTTTGATGCACTGGTGGCGGTTGGTGAATACTTCCTGTAATTGGTTCAAAATCGTGGATTGAAAACGCATACGGATAGTTGTATCCATCATATCCTACAACATCAAACGGATGCGTAGCATATACCATATCAAAAATTTCGTCTTGCTTACGAACTTTTACTAAAAATTCTCCTTTTTCATTGTTTGTTTCCAATTCGTACGGACGACGAATATCACGTTCACAAAATGGCGAATGTTCTAATAACTGTCCAAACCAGTTTCGGTATCTTTTAGGCGTATAAATTGGTCGGCGCGATTCTACAATAAACAAACGATTATCTTCGGTATCAAAATCTATTTTATAAATAATTCCGCGCGGAATTAACAGATAATCACCGTATTTAAAATCTAAATTACCTAAAATAGTACGCAACTTACCGGTGCCTTTGTGAATAAAAATCAATTCGTCAGCATCGGTATTTTTGTAAAAGTAATCTTGTGTTTTATTTGTTGGCGCCGCCAAAGTAATGGTACAGTCGCTGTTTGTTAGTACCGCTTTTCGACTTTCTAAAAAATCTGGTGCTTGCGGCACTTGAAACCCACGAAAACGATACGATTGTATGTTGTTAGCGCGTGCAATTTTTGGTGCAACACTGTACGATCCCTTAATTTCTTTAACCTGTGTTGGTCGGTTCTCGTGATACAAGTTCGTAGACATACCGTCAAAACCAATAGTACCAAACAGTTGTTCGTAATAAAAATCGCCGTTTGGTTTACGGAATTGTGTATGTCGTTTTGGTGGAATGTTTCCTAATTTATGATATAATGGCATTTTGTAACGTATTTAAAATGAACTAATTAAAAGCATAACATTACTTAATCATTCAGGATTTCTCTTGATGAAATATTTTAATTGTGCTAATAATCCGTTCCAAGTATTCATACTTAACAAATATACTAGTAATTTTTTGAGAATGATTAATTTTAACCAAAAAATAAGAGCAGAAAATGTATTTTTAAAACCAAAAACCTACGCCAAACCATGTAAAATGTGTTTTAACTTCGGGTGAATAAGATTGTTTGATTTCGATAGGACCGATAACGGTTTGAAAACCATAACCTAATGCGTAACCCGATCTTAATGGAAGTTCTAACCAATCGTTATACTGAAACATAGCATCTTTTAAATACATATAATTTGCAGTAAAATTTAAATGGTGCTTTTTATAGAAGCGATAATCTAACCGAACCAATGTTTTTAAATAAGAATTGGCGTTTAAACTTAAAAAATCGTATCCGTAAAAAGGTTTGATGTTTGATAAGGACTGAAACCCAAATCCTCCTAAAAAATAATTCATATTAGTAGATGGCGTAGTACCAATGGTTACGCCTATATCGGCTTTCACTTCAAACGAAACACGATCGAAAAAGGTTTTGACTGCACCCAATTCGCCATTTATCTGCGTAAAAGGTTCGAAATTATTGTTGTAGTTAGACGATAAAATGTTGTGTTTAATTTCGGCGTTAAAATTCACGCCCTTTGTTGGAAAATATTTATTGTCGTACGTATCAAGCACCAATGTAAAATACGGACTTACATAATGGCTGTTGTCTAACCATTTTTTTCCTGCGTTGGTGTTAGATACATCGATAATTTGATATTTATGTTCTAATCCCAGACCAATTAAAAACCGATTTCGATAATAATTCTGTAAATAAATGCGGTTGGTAACATCGGTCCAATCTGTTGTGTACACATCTAAATTTAAACCAATAACAGGCAGAATTGCTCCTCTTTGCGGCGTAATGTTGTATTTAAATTTATTTAATCTGCTTTGTAAACCAAAACTCCATCTAAAGCCATTATCAACAAAATAGTTAAGGTTGTACCGAATATTATCGCCAAAAACAAAATCTAACGAAGCGACATCGTTTTTAAACAGCAGTTTTTTCTGGGTAACATTTACTAATGCAGCACTTTTATACAGATTATCAAAATGCAGTCCGAATTTTAAAAATGTATTTACTTTTGTTTCCTTTAAATCTAAAATTAAATCATCGCCATCATCGCCTTGTTCAAAATAATAATTAATTCCGCTGAAATTCTGGGTTGCATTTAAATTTGTTATTCCTTCCTCCAATTTTTTAAAAGGTACACATTCTTGTTTAAAGTAGCCTAACTTCCCAAAAACATAATCTTTATTATAGTTTTTTAAAGGATTAACTTGTACCGAATGAATGTGAATTGTATCGTTGGTAATATAAGCAGGTAACGGTTTTTTTGTATAATTTCTTGATACTTTTTGTAACTCGTTAAGCTCTTTTATTGCAGCTTCTTCGCCTTTTTTAATAATTTCGGATCCTTTATCAAAAGTAACTACGGAAAAATTTGCAATATCGGGCTTAATGTAAATATCTGTTTTTAACTGTTTGCCTTCCATGCCCCTGTACATACCGTAATTGGCAATCTGCATAAGCACATCGGTAACACCCTTAATTTTAGATTTGTCTTTCATACCGTCTTGTACATCAACACCAATAATAATATCGATGCCTTTGTTGCGGATTTCTGCAATAGGATAATTATTTACCACGCCACCATCAATCAACAATTTATCATCAATTTCAACAGGCGTGTATAACGATGGAAAAGCACCGCTAGCCAAAATACTTTGTGGTAAATTGCCTTTTTCCAGAATAACCTGCTGCCCTGTAACTACATCGGTAGCTATGCAAAGAAACGGAATGGGTAGTTTAGAAAAATCGTTTTGATACCGCACATGTGCCAGCAAACGATTTAACATATTGTAGTTGTACATACCTTTTGAAAGCGAAACGGGCGCACCGATTTTAAAATCATCAAATGGTAATTGTATGGCGTAAATTTCATCGTTGCGTTTTTCGTAAAACGATTTGGAGTTTCTAGGAATGTAATCTTGAAGCAATGCATCGGCATCAACCGTTCTAAAAATAGAGTCGAGCTGTTTTGCGTTGTATCCTGCTGCATACAATCCGCCAATAATAGCACCCATGCTGGTACCGCCAATATAGTCAATCTGTACGCCTTGCTCTTCTAAAACCTTTAATACGCCTATATGTGCAAAACCTTTAGCGCCACCACCACTTAAAACCAATCCTATTTTAGGACGTTCTTTTTCTTGGGCAAATGCCGAAAAAAATGTTGTGAAAAAGAATAAGCATCCAAGGAAAATTTTCGTCATGGCTGTTTAGGTTTGATTAAGTGTTTTAGGTTTTTATCAAATTTAAGTAAAAAATTGAAGCAAGAGCAGAAGCAATTTCTTAAAAACAATTATTCTATTGGTATATTTGAACTATTTTTAGCTAAAGCTTTTAATATTAAACGTTAACATCGGGCTGAAGCCCGATGTTATTAAAAAAAGCTTTTAATTTGTTTGATTTGGAATAATTGGAATACCAAAATAAAATTCTAAAATTCGGGTGCGGAACAAATAATCGTATTTTGTGCGCAACAAGTCAGACTGTGTATTGACTAACAAAGTTTGCGACTGGTTGTAATCAAAGGCGGTTGCCATGCCGTTTTCGTATCGTTCTTTGTTGTAACGAAAGGCTTCTTCGCGCGCTTTCAAGGTTTCCTTTGTTGCCAAATAGGTTTCCATAGCACCTTTTGCATCAGAATACGCTGTGTAAATATTTCGTTCTAAATCTAATTCGCTTTGTTGCAGTGCCAATTTATTTTTTTCAAGATTTATTTTGCTTCGTTCTACATTATTTCGGGTAGCGTAGCCGTTAAAAATCGGGATATTTAATTGCAAACCGAAACTGTTTCCTTTAAACATATCTAACTGATCAAAAAAAGCAGGCGGATTAGTTTCGCCCCCTTTTCCATCGGGAATTTTTGCATACGAAACACGCGAACTAAAACTGTAAAAACCTACCAACGACGGTAAATAAGCACCTTTGGCAATGTCTACATCTTTTTGGGCAAGCAATACATTGTTTTCGGCAATTTTAAATTCGGTACGTTCTTGACGGGCTTTTTGAAAAATGGTTTCAGGCGTTTCAAAAAAGATATTGTTAGGTTGAAATTCGTATTCCACATCGGCAATATCAAAATCTTTAAAATCTTGCATTTGCAACAGCTGCGCCAAACTCATTTTAGAAACCAGCAAAGCGTATTCTGCCTGAATAATTCGCTGTTTTCCTGTTGCAAGCGTGGCTTTCATATCGTATAAATCGCCTTTTGGAATCATGCCGGCATCAACCAAGGTTTGCGACCGGATAAGCTGCAAACTATCGGCACCAAACTGTTGTTGTTGCACTTTTAAATTTTCTTTATTAAAAAGAATCTGCAAATAGGCATTTAATACATTTAATGCTACATCTTCTTCCATTTTTAAATGTTGATATTGTGCCGATATTAATGCCAGTTTTGATCTACGAAAGCGATTTTGATTTTGCAATCCTCTAAAAATATCAACATTTGCGGTAGCACCAACCGAAGTAAACTGTGTGGTTTGGTTTTCTAATAAACCGGTAGTTATGTTGGTATTTAAACCAATGTTCCACGAATGCGATGCGGTAGCGTTTACGGCAGGTAAAAAATTGCCAAAAGCATCTTTTTTATCAACTTCTGCCAACTTGTTATCTAACTCAACCTGTGCAATTGATACATTGTTTTGCATGGCATGTGTAACACATTCTTCAAGTGTCCATTGTTTTTGGGCAACCGATTGCCATCCGCAAAAAAGACAAACAACCGCTATTATTTTTGATATGATTTTCATGTTTTAAATTGTTTAGTTGTTTAAATGTTGATTTGTTTAACCGATTAATCAAATCAACGATTCAACTACTTCTTAACTTGATTCCAAACTTTTACCTTATCGTTTTTGGTGATGCCTTTTTTTATTTCAACATAAATACCATCGCTTACACCAAGTTCTACATAACGACGTTCGAATTTTTGATCGCCTACCAAAACCTCAACAAACGATTTTTTTGTTTTTTCGTCGTACTGTACCAAACCTTCTTTTAAAGTTAAAACATTGCTTACTTTAGCTATAATAATTGACGCATTTGCACTTAAGCCCGATCGTATAAAAGTAGATTCTTTATTTTCTAACGTTCCTTTAATAGGAAATTGCATGGCTCCGTTTTCATTAACACCTTTTGGCGCAATATAGTCTAAAACGGCATTGAACTTTTGATTTTCTATGGCACCTACGGTAATTTCTAACGGCAAGCCCAATTTTAGTTTACCTACTTCTGATTCGTCAATTTTCCCTTCAAAAATCATGTTACCTACATCGGCTAAACTTGCAATGGTTGTACCTTCGTTAAAATTATTAGCCTCGATTACCTGATTTCCTTTTTTAACAGGAACATCTAAAACCATACCCGAAACAGTAGAACGTATAAGGGTTTGCGCAATATTACCCATACCTTTAGTAGTACCTGTACGAATAATTTCGGCACTTTGTAAGGTGGCGTTATGCGTTTGTTTGGCTAATTTATAAGCTGTTTCGGCAGCATCGAAATCATTGGCAGAAATAACGCCTTTATTGAACAATACTTGTTGACGTTCGAAAATTTTACGCTGGTTTTCTAAATCGATTTTTGCCGATTGTATTTGATTATTGGCTTGATTTAAGCTTGATACATTTGGCACTACTTTAATTTTCGCCAACAAATCGCCCGATTTAATGTTATCGCCTGCTTCTACATACACCTCATCGATAATTCCTGAAATATTGGGTTTTATCAATACTTCTTCTTTTGGGTTGATGTTTCCTGTGGCTACAGTACTTTTAGAAATAGTACGTATTTCTGGTTTTTCTGTTTCATAAACTACCGGCGGCTGTGCGTTTTTTTGATACAACCAAACCAAAGCGCCTATAAAAGCAATTCCTAAAAATACTAAAATGCTTATGGTACAACCTTTTTTCATATTGTTTTTGTGTTTATTCGTTGATTTGTTTATTGTTTAATTGTTTTTATTTTTTCCAATCCAACCTAAATGTGTATGTTGGAAATTATCATTGAATTTCAGTCCGTAACCAAAAATCCTGTCCATAGCCGAATGCCCAAACAAAATGGTTCCTGCTAACATAATCATTGAATTATTAAACCAAAAGCCCACTATAAAAACCAAAACAGCTATTAATTTGTGATGAAAAATATTATAGATCGTGGCTCCTGTTTTAGAACCAAATAAATATCCAATCATAGATACATCAGGTAATAAAAGACATGCAGGAAAAATCCACCAGATATAATTTAACTGGCTAAATATAATAACCGACAATAAAAACTGGGCTACTTCTTCTAATTTTATTAGATTTTTCATAGACTGATATTATTCTGTTCGCAATGCATCAATTGGTTTAACTTTTATGGCTGTAATAGCTGGGATTAATCCGGCTAAAAGTCCGGCAATTACCAGAATTAACAACGCAATAACCACTACCCCTAAATTTACGCTTGGGTTTACAATGGGTATTTGTTCACTGTTTGGCGCTTGTTCTAACGCAAAATTAACTCCCCACAAAACCATCGATGCAAAAATAATTCCTGCCATACCTGCAATTAAAGACAACACGACCGATTCGGTTAAAATTTGTTTAATAATGGTTGCCGGCGTAGCTCCTAACGCTCTGCGAATACCAATTTCTTGTGTGCGTTCTTTTACAATAATAAGCATGATGTTTACAATGCCGATAATGCCCGATCCTAAAATAAAAATACCTACAATGTATGATACCGCTGTAAGAATAGAGAACAATCCGTTTATTTTTTTAAATTCTTGGTACAAATCAAAATGTCCTATGGCACGATCGTCTTTTGGATCAATGGTATGACGTTGTTTTAGTATATCGAAAATAGTTTCTTTAATATCGGTAATAGGTGTATTGTCTACCGCCGTAATTGCCATCCAACCTACAATGTCGCCGTAATTAAATGCCTGCTGAAAAGTAGTAAAAGGCATGAACAACTGTTTTTGACTTTCTTCGACATCGCCACCCATGTTAGAAATACTTTTGTAAACACCAACCACCATAAAATTTACGCCTTGTACTTTTATGTACGATCCTAAAACTTCTTCGCCCGGTGCATATAATTCTCTAATAACGCCTTCGCCAATAACAGCAACCTTACGCTTGTTTTCTATATCGCCGTAATTAATAAATCTGCCTTGCAAAATATCCATTGGCTGCTGCAAAATAAACTCGGGATAATCGCCATAAACATTGTAAGCCCCTGTTTTTGTACCACGTACCACGTTGTTACTACCGCGAAAACCACCTAACTGATTTCTTGGCGAAACATACAACAAACCATCAACATCTCTTTTTATTGCTTCTACATCACCGTTTTTATAGTTGAACGACCTACCCTGCGGCAAACCTTTATAGGGTTTAGATGTAGTATTGGCCCACATAAACATAGTGTTGGTAGAAAGTCCGCCCATTTGTCGCTTAATACCGTTTTGCAAACCCTGACTAGCCGACAGAAGAATTACCAAAATAAATATACCCCAGAAAACACCAAAAGCCGTAATAAGCGTTCTGAACGGATTGGCAGAAAGCGCCTCTAATATTTCGTTCCATTTATCTCTGCTAAACATATTATTCTCCTCTTAATGCTACAATAGGTCTAATTTTAGCGGCACGATATGCAGGAATGAATCCGGCAAAAGCACCTGCTACAATTAAAATAATCAATGTGGTTATGGCTACGTTAAAATCTACTTCGGGTCTTGTAAAAAAATCGGCTTCAACCGACGGCCCTATCAATTCCCAAACCAACAATCCAAAAATCAACCCCGAAAAACCTGCTATTACCGTGATAAAAACCGCTTCTTGCAGCACCATGGTTATAATAGACACAGGCGATGCACCCAACGCCTTGCGTATGCCAATTTCTTTAGTGCGTTCTTTCACAATAATCAACATAATATTGCCAACGCCTACCACACCGGCAATAATGGTACAAATACCTACAAACCAAAAAAAGGCTTGCACGCCACCTGTAATTATGTAAATATTTTTTGCCTGATCTAAAGAATTACTTACGTTTAAAGCGCCTTGGTCAGTAGGTGCTATGATGTATTTTGATTTTAAGTAGGTTTCAATCTCTTTAGAAAAGGCGTTTGATGCTGCTAATGCTTCATCAAAATTAGTGTTTGGTTTCATGGTGAACGACATACTTTGAATATCTGTTCCTGCACTGTATCCTCGTTGCGCCGTAGTTATAGGTATATAAACCCTGCTTTCTTCACGTTCACCTCCCGGATCGGTAAAAACACCAACTACATTATAAATCATGCCCGAAATGTTCAACCGTTGTCCTAAAGGTTCTTCGTTCTTTTTAAATAAATCGTTGGCTACCTTTTGACCAATAATGACGTTTTTTTCGTAATTTTCGATATCGGACTGATTGATGAATCGCCCCTTAACAATAGAAGCATTTTCGATAAACTGATAATCGGGATGTACCCCATCTACCCGATAGGTTCCTGTTTCTTTTTGATACACAATATTACCCGCCCACACTGAATAAGCAGCTGACTTTTTATCGATATAATCAGCAAATAAAGTTGTAATTAAATCATAATCGGCATTATGAAACTGAACTTCTCTACCTACATTCAAACCCTTATACTCTATTTGCGTTATACCAGGCCAAACCGAAATTTTGTTTACTGCGTCTTGTTCAAACTGTTTCTGAATGCCGTTTTGTATTCCGTTACCCGCACCCAAAAGTATCACCAAAATAAAAATACCCGATGCAACTGATACACCGGTAAGCACGGTACGCAGTTTGTTTTTAGACAAACCTTCGAATATTTCCTGCCACCTTTCAATACTAAACATACTGCGATGCTCTTATTTGGTTTACTAATTTGTCCGATTCTATCTGTCCGTCTTTTAAAAACACAATACGCTTGGTCATTTCGGCAATATCGGGTTCATGTGTTACCACAAGTACGGTTTTGCCTTCGTCGTTAATCTGCTGGATCAAGTCCATAACTTCGTACGACGTTTTTGTATCTAACGCACCCGTGGGTTCATCTGCCAACAAAACCTTAGGATCCGATGCTAGTGCCCGAGCAATTGCCACACGTTGTTTTTGACCGCCCGAAAGTTCATTAGGTAAGTGTTTTGCCCAGTTTGCCAAGCCTACTTTTTCAAGGTAAAACATAGATCGTTCCATGCGTTCTTTACGTGCCATACCTTGGTAATACAAGGGCAACGCTACATTATCTAACGCCGTTTTGTAATTGATAAGATTGAACGATTGAAAAACAAAACCTAAAAATTTATTGCGGTATTGTGATGCAATGGTTTCGTTTAGATTTTTAATAGGCACATTATCTAAGGTGTACGAACCTTCGTCGGCTTCGTCTAAAATACCAATAATGTTTAAAAGAGTAGATTTACCCGAACCCGAACTTCCCATAATAGAAACAAATTCGCCTTCTTTTACATTAAAGTTGATTCCTTTGAGAACATGCAGCGCATTTTTTCCCATTTGATACGATTTGTGAAGGTCTTTTATTTCTATCATAATTATGGTTTTTTAGTGATTTTAAAGATAATGCTTTGTGCCAAAACAATTATCTCTTTTATACTAATTTATTAAAGTAGGTACTGCTTTTTTGAAAAATGTTACAAGTAGAAAGAGTTTTTTTGTTTAGTTTTATAAAAGTCGAAACTATTAAATTTACAACAACAGTAAAGTGTTTTACAATAATACAGCCTCAATACGTTTCTAAAGAGGCTGTTGGTTTTATTTCTCATAGCACGAGCAAGATGCTCGCGCTAGCAAGGAGCTGTTGTCATTTTACAAAATCAATCATTTAATAAGCAAATCTATTTGCGGTTGCACAAAAAATAGTGTTATATAACGATTATCAACAGTATAAATTAACATTTCTAATTCTTCTTTCTCATTATATTTCATATATAGAATCATACTAATAATTCCCATATATCTATCTAAAGTAGATATCTTATCGCTATTTATTTAACTTTTAGCATCTGACCAATTACTGATAGTGAAAAGACATTCTTTTTCAATAAATAAATTTAACTCACTATCAAAGTACCCCTCAAAACCAACTTTAATTTCTTTATTAATTTTATCAAAATAAAAATCAGTAACTAACTCGTCGTCAAAAGAATAATATAAATAATTTTTCATATATATTTTATCTACAATTTACTAGAAAATGTACCACGGGGATTCTACGATTAATCCACGATGTCGCGGATTTTCACTTCATTCAGTCGGCTTTCCTCGCTGGCGCAAGCGTTACGCTCGTGCGTATTCTTTTACACGAGCAAAATGCCCCCGATGGTGCGGATTTACAATCCGTGACAATTTCTATTTAAAGGCATAGTACAGAATAACAAACAATATATAAATATTATCTGTGCATCTGTGGTAAAAAACACTATGAACTCTTAAAAAAATCAATAACCTTTTGGGCTTTGGCTTTGCCTATTGCTTTTACAATATCGGCTTCGCTAGCTTCGCCTAAACGTTTAATCGATTTAAATTCAATCATTAACTTTTCCATGGTTTTTGGTCCGATACCCGGTATGGTTGTCAAACTACTGTCAATCGCATTTTTACTGCGTTGGTTTCTGTGGAACGTAATTCCAAAACGGTGTGCTTCGTTTCGTAAATGTTGAATAATTTTTAAGGTTTCAGACTTTTTATCTAAATACAACGGAATGCTGTCACCAGGATAAAACAATTCCTCTAAACGTTTGGCAATACCAATAATGGCAATTTTCCCTCTTAATCCTAATACTTCTAAACTTTTTAAAGCAGCACCTAATTGCCCTTTACCTCCATCGATAATAATCAAATCGGGTAATTGTTCGCCTTCATCCAACAATCTTCTGTAACGACGAAACACCACTTCTTCCATTGACGCAAAATCATTAGGTCCTTCTACGGTTTTAATATTAAAATGTCGGTAATCTTTTTTACTTGGCTTGCCATCTTTAAAAACCACACAGGCTGCCACTGGATTTGTTCCCTGAATGTTCGAATTATCAAAACATTCAATATGGCGTGGTTCTTTACTTAATCGTAAATCAGACTTCATCTGTGCCATAACCCGGTTGGTATGTCTGTCGGGATCTACAATTTTTATCTGCTTTAACTGATCTAATCTGTAATAACGTGCGTTGCGTTCGCTTAAATCTAACAATTGTTTTTTATCGCCTAACTTTGGGACGGTAACCGATATTTTCTCGCCTAAATCTACTTCAAACGGAACAATCACTTCTTTTGTTACAGATTTAAAACGTTCACGAATTTCAATAACGCCTAAAACCAATAATTCGTCATCTGTTTCGTTCAAACGTTTTTTTAATTCCAAAGTATGCGATCTGATAACGGCTCCGTGCGCAATTTGCAAAAAGTTAATATAAGCCGTGGTTTCATCTGATACTATAGAAAAAACATCTACATTATTTATTTTTGGATTAACAACGGTAGATTTTGCCTGATAATTCTCTAAAATCTGTATTTTTTCTTTCACAGCCTGCGCTTCTTCAAATTTCATTTCAGAAGCATAATTCAGCATTAACTGTTTAAAATCTTTCAAATTTTCCTTGAAATTTCCTTTTAAAAGCTGTCGGATATTTTGAATTTTATGTAAATATTCCTCTTCGGTTTCATGTGCTTCGCAAGGCCCCAAACAATTGCCGATATGGTATTCTAAACAAACTTTATATTTTTCGTTTTTAATGTTCTGCACGCTTAAATCGTAGTTACAGTTTCGCAGCGGATACAGTTCCCGAATTAAATCTAACAAGGTATGCAACGTTCTGCCACTGGTATAGGGCCCAAAATATTCAGATCCGTCTTTAATAAAATTTCGGGTAGAAAAAACTCTTGGAAAACGTTCGTTTTTAA
>JBEBXO010000070.1:0-13561 GCA_040391585.1 Paenimyroides ummariense
TTTTATTAGACGCAGTTTTTAGTAGAACGGTTTTACTATTAGCTGAACACAACGCCAAAGGAAGTGTAGGTTTTATTTTAAACAAACCTTTAAACTTGTCATTGCAAGACATTATTCCTGACGCTCACACAAATTTCAGAATCTTTAACGGCGGTCCGGTAGAGCAAGACAATTTGTATTTTTTACACACTATTCCATCGTTAATACCAAATAGTATCGAAATAAAAGATGGTATTTTTTGGGGTGGCGATTACGAAGTTTTGTTTGATCTTTTAAAAAACAATAAGGTACAGCAAACCGACATTCGCTTTTTTTTAGGATACAGCGGATGGGAAGAAAACCAGTTACAAGACGAAATTAATGAAAAAGCCTGGACTTGTGTAGAAAACCAATTTGCGAACCATTTATTAGAAAAAACTCCTTCCAAATTATGGAAAGAGCTAATGATTGATTTAGGTGATGAATTTATTATTTGGGCAAATGCACCAGAAGACCCTGTTATGAATTAAATTTTATTTGAGCGTTCAGTTTCATTAATAAACTATTTGCTACTGTTTTAGCAAACATTTTTTTACGGTATTGCGTTACAGATTGAATTCCCACTGCAATATTTGTAATAAAAATTTCATCGGCTTTTTGTAGTTCAAAAGGTGAAATTGAACGTTCTTCAAAAGTTAAACCTTCGGTTTTATTAATAATTTCAATTAATTTTTTTCTTATTATTCCGTTTTTACAACCATCGGCAATTGGTGGCGTACTTATAACATTGTCTTTTACTACAAAAATATTTCCGTTAATTGCTTCAATTACATTTTTTTCGTCGTTTATAAGCAAACAGTTTTCGTAACCGTTTTCTTGTGCAAAAATGCTCGCTGTTATATTAATTAAACAACTTGTTGTTTTCAGGGTACTTAACAAATGTTTTGAAACGTGGAAATCTTTAAAAAGTTCTACTTCGTACTTATCACCAGTATTTATGTAAACTGCACCAGTAGTTTCGGCAACTAATATAAAACTAACATTTCTATCGTTTGGCAAGTATTTGCCTTCCCCATTTCTAAATACAGTTAAACGTACACGGGCATTGATTAAGTTTAATGCATTGGTAGTTTTTAAAATTTCGCTTTCAAGATATTCTAAAGTTAAATCGATAGGAATTTCCATTCGTAAAATTCGCATCGATGCCATTAACCTAAAATAATGATCTTCTAAAAAAAGTACTTTTCCGTCTAAAACCTTTAATGTTTCAAAAACGGCGTCGGCATATAAAAAGCCTCTGTTTTGTTCAATATTTTCGTTTGACTGTGCTACTAAATTTCCATTAAAATTAATCATAAAAAAAGCTCTGAAATTTCAGAGCAAATATAAGGCTTTAATTACGCAGACCCTAACACTTTTTTTAAATCGCCAATTTGGTTATCCCATAAAAGTGTTTGATCTTTTAGTTCGTTGTCTTCGGCAAAATCGGTTACCATTAAAATTACGTCTTTTGTAAGTTCGTCTAAAACAATACGCAATTCAAAAAAATATTCGGTTTCTGTTTCGTCTTCTTCCAACCAGCGAAACTTTACTTTTTCATCGGTTTTTTTTGTAACCAGTTTTGCTTTTTCTTCACTGTCACCCCAAATAAAGGTAAAAAATTCTCCACGGGAATTTACGTTATCTGCAAACCATTCTGTAAGCCCAGATGGTGTTGAAATATACTGATACAACAACTGCGGAGAAGCAGTTATAGGATATTCTATATCAAATTTTGTTTTCATAGCTTATTTTTTCGAAATATATAAAAAATAAAGCTACTACCAAATGTTTTTGTTAAAAATAAATTACTTTATAAAAAAACAAGCGTAACTTTTAAAATTACGCTTGTTACTTTTATTTTTATATCCTTAAAAAGTATAACGAGCTGTTATACCGCCATTAAAGAAAAAGTTGTCATGATAATCAACTGCTTCAGCAATATGTACAGTTGGTCTTACATCGATTGAAAAGGCAAAAGGTGCATTTTTCAGCTTATAATCTACACCACCTGTTGGAAAAATACCAACACTTACGCCAGAATAATCATCGTCACTCGAAAAAGAATTAACGAAAACCAAACCACCACCAACATACCATTTAAATCCATCGATATTTCCGATAGGGAAATGATGCTGATAAGCCCCAGAAAGTGAAACATTTGTCCATTTATGTTTCCCATTCCAATAAGAATTTGAATAAGGTCTGATTCCCAAGTTAAATTCTAATGCGCCAGGTTGCGTAACAAACGTTTTAAAAGATGCTCCAACAGCATCATAATAACCTGATCCTAAACGGATACCAATTGAATTTTTGTAGTCTTGTGCAAAAGCACCACTGGCTATCATTAAAGATGCCATTAATAAAAGCTTTCTCATAATATTTCTTTTTATTTTGTTTAAAATCCAGCAATTAGATAGTAAACAGTGCAATTTATAGTTTAAAATTAATAAAAATTCGTCATACTTTGTCGTGTTTCCACCTTATTTTTGTAAGAAAATATATTATGACGGGTATTTTAATTACAATTATTGTTTGTTTACTTGTTGTTTGTTTGTATTTATTTTACAGTATATCAAAAGCAAAAACTACTTTAAAAGCACAAGAACAAACTGTTAATCAAACAAATGAAGAAGTATTAAATTATAGAAATTTGTTGCAGGATTTAAAAATTAAGAATGAAATTTTATCGAACGAAAATATCGCTTTTAAAGAACAGCAATTTAAACTAACAAACGATTTAAAATTTGTTACTGAAGAAAAAATTCATCTTTTTGCAGAAAATAATGTTTTAAAAGAAAAGCTTGATTTTCAGAAAACAGAAATTACCCATTTACACAAGCAAACCACTTTACAGTTTGAAACCATTGCCCAAAAACTGCTCGAAGAAAAATCGGAACGTTTTACTGAAGCCAACAAACAAAATATTCATGCCATTTTACAACCTTTAAACGAAAATATTGAACGTTTTAAAAAACAAGTGGAAGAAACCTATGACAAAGAATCGAAAATTAGATTTTCTTTAGATGAACGCATTAAAGAATTAATGTTGCAAACCAATAAAATTAGCACCGAAGCGAACAATTTAGCAAATGCCTTAAAAACAAACCACAAAAAACAAGGTGACTGGGGCGAGCTTATTTTAGAGAATATTTTGCAAAAATCGGGTTTGGTAAAAAACCGAGAATACCGTACACAAAGTAACTTGGTAACAAACGATGGCAAAAATGTACGCCCAGATATTATTATTGATTTGCCAAATAACCGTTCTATAATTGTAGATTCAAAAGTTTCGTTAAATGCTTACGACGCTTATTGTAATACCGAAAGTACAGAAGAACAAACTATTTACCTTAACAATCATTTAAAAGCGCTGCGTTTTCACATTGATGAATTAAGCGCGAAGAATTATAACGATTTAATTGATGGATTAGATTTTACTATGTTGTTCATTCCTATTGAACCTGCATATTTACTGGCATTACAAAACGATACTAATTTGTGGAACGATGCTTACAAAAAACGAATTTTATTAATTAGTCCGACAAATTTAATTGCCTGTTTAAAGTTGATTTCAGATTTATGGAACAAAGACAAACAAGATAAGTCGGCACAAAAAATTGTTAAACAAGCCGAAAAAATTTATGAAAAAACGGTTCTTTTTACCAAAAGTTTTGAACAGGTAGGTAAACAAATTCAACAAGCACAGGATTCGTACTTAAAAGCACAAAACCAGTTGAAAGATGGCAGAGGAAATATTCTATCGCAAACAAATCATTTATTGAAATATGGTATTTCGCCGAAGAATGTGCTGAATGATTTTAATAACGAAGATGATTCTGAATATATTGAATAAAAAAATCGAACATTGATGTTCGATTTTTTTATACTTGTATTTTATAAACTACACGTGTAACGCTCTGTTTTCAGTTGCAGCTAAAGCAGCTTCTTTAATAGCTTCTGCAAACGTAGGATGTGCGTGAGACATACGAGAAATATCTTCGGCAGATGCACGATATTCCATAGCAATTACTGCTTCTGCAATTAAATCGGCAGCACGAGCACCAACAATATGGAAGCCTAAAATTTCATCGGTAGTTTTATCGGCTAATATTTTCACAAAACCATCTAAATCACCACTTGCACGTGCGCGACCTAAAGCTTTAAATGGAAACTGCCCTACTTTGTATTCTTTATTCTCGGCTTTTAATTGCTCTTCTGTTTTACCAACAGCAGCAACTTCTGGCCATGTATAAACCACACCTGGAATTAAGTTATAATCGATATGAGGTTTTTGACCTGCTAATTGTTCAGCAACCAATACACCTTCTTCTTCTGCTTTGTGCGCTAACATTGCTCCACGAACAACATCGCCAATCGCGTAAATATTAGAAGCTGTTGTTTGTAAATGATCATTTACTTCAACCTGACCTCTTTCTGTAATTTTAACTCCTGCTTTATCTGCATTTAAACCGTCAGTATAAGGACGACGACCAACACATACTAAAGAATAATCACCTTCTAATGCAACTACTTCACCTTTAGCGTTTAATGCTTCAACTAAAACAGTTTCTCCGTTTCTTTCTACTTTTTGAACTTTGTGCGAAGTATAAAACTTCATCCCTGCTTTTTTAAGAACTTTAGTTAATTCTTTAGAAACAGCTCCGTCCATAGTTGGTAAAACGCGATCAGCATACTCAACAACAGACACTTGTGCGCCTAAACGTAAGTAAACCTGACCTAATTCTAACCCAATAACACCACCACCAATAATGATTAAGTGTTTAGGAACTTCTTTTAATTTTAATGCTTCGGTTGATGTAATAATGCGTTCTTTATCAATTGAAATAAATGGTAAAGAAGATGGTTTAGATCCTGTAGCAATAATGGTGTTTTTAGCAGAAATCTGTTCAACAGCACCATCGTTTTTAGTTACATTGATAGTAGTTGCGTTTTCAAAAGATCCAACACCTTCAAAAACAGTAATATTGTTTTTATCCATTAAAAACTTAACACCACCACAGGTTTGATCTACAACCGCTTGTTTACGAGCAATCATTTTTTCTAAATCAATTTTTACGTCACCAGGTAATTCGATACCGTGAGTAGCAAAATGTTTGATTTCATCTACATGATGCGATGAAGCCAATAAAGCTTTTGAAGGAATACATCCTACATTTAAACAAGTTCCTCCTAAAGTAGGATATTTTTCAATGATTGCAGTTTTCATTCCTAACTGAGCACAACGGATAGCCGCTACATAACCTCCAGGTCCAGAACCTATTACAACTACGTCAAATGAATTCATATTAAATATTATTTTAGTGTAAAATTAAAAAGTGTTACAAAAGTACAATTATTTATAAAGACTCTTGCTAAAAAACAAATAAAAAAAGACCATTAAAAATGGCCTTTAAAATTATAGTTTCACCATGTTTGTGGCTAAAGTTTCAATAAATTTACCAATAGGTCCTTTAATCATCATAGCCATCATAGGGTTAAAATCGCCTTCAAAAAACAATTGAACGTCTGTTTCTTCTGCTGCTTTTTCATTTAATTTAGCTGTTAATGTAAAAGGTAATTTACTGCTTGCTGCACCTAAAACAATTTCTGATGTTGGTGTAGCTGTTTTTTTTACCAATTTAATTTCGGGCATGCCTTTTAAACCAAATTCAAAACAATTTTCATCAATTACTTCAAATTTAGCAATGTTTTCTGGCATTAATTTTTCAAAATTTTTAATATCCGATAAAGCTTCAAATAAATAAGCTGAAGATTTAGCAACGTTAACTTTTGGACTTTCTAAATTCATGTGTACATTTTTATAAGGTTAAACTCCCCAAGTTGACGGAGACGCACTCCATGTTGATAATGTTTCAACTTCTTCTTGCGAAATATATTCTTTTGCTACTGCTGTTTTTAACAAGGTAGGATAATTGCTTAATGTAACCAGTTTAATTTCTGCATTTTTAAAATTTTCTGCTGCCACATCAAATCCATAAGTAAAAATAGCCGCCATACCTAAAATATTAGCATTGGCAGCGCGCAAAGCTTCTACCGCTTGCAAACTACTTTTTCCGGTACTAATTAAATCTTCTACCACTACTACAGATTTTCCTTCTTCAAACTGACCTTCGATTTGATTTTGGCGACCGTGCTTTTTAGCTTCTGGGCGAACATAAATAAAAGGCAGTTCTAACGCTTCGGCAACCAATAAACCAATACCAATGGCACCTGTTGCTACACCTGCAATGTAATCTGGTTTACCAAATTTCTCAACAATGTTGGTTGCAAATTCGTTCTTTAAAAATTCTCTAATCTCTGGAAAAGAAAGGGTTATGCGGTTATCGCAATAAATTGGCGATTTCCATCCCGATGCCCATGTAAAAGGATTTTTAGGATTTAATTTAATTGCGTTTATTTGTAAAAGCAATTCCGCCGTTTTCTGTGCTGTGTTGTCGTTAAAAATCATAGTTACAAATGTATAAAGTTTTTATTAATGATAAGCCACTTTTTTTAACAAGTGAGCTACAAAAAGAGCGCGATTTTCAATATTTTTTGTTAGATACAATTGATATGCAAAAGTTAATTGCACAATATTTCGCAGATCAGCTTACAAATGCGCATCTTTATCACCCTAACGAAGAATTACTGTTTAAATTGTTTAAAGAAAAAATTACCATTAATAAAGCAGGTGGTGGTTTGGTTGAAAACGATAAAGGCGAGGTTTTGTTTATTTTTAGAAACGGAAAATGGGATTTACCCAAAGGCGGCATAGAGAAGAATGAAACTATTGAAGAAACATCGATACGAGAGGTTGAAGAAGAAACCGGCTGTAAAGATTTGCTAATAAACAAACAACTGCAAAAAACCTTTCATATTTTTAAGCGCAACGGTGAATATCGTTTAAAAATCACCTATTGGTTTTTAATGAATACTACTTACAATGGCGCTTTACACGGGCAAATTGAAGAAGGTATTGAAAAAGTTGTATGGGTTGATAAAAAGGATATTCCGGAACTACTTAAAAATTCGTACCAAAATATAAAATTGTTATTTACAGAATACTAATAAAAAAAAATCCGACTGCGTTTAGTTTAATTTAAACACTGTCGGATTTTTTTTCGCATATTTACTGTTTATTCTTCCATTTTAGAAGAAAGATCAAACCAGCGTTCTTCTTTAACTTCTAACGATTCAATAATTTTCTGAAGTTCTAAACCTTTTGCAATCATATCATTATCAGAAACGGTTCCGTTAGAAAAACTTTCTTCGAGTTGTTTTTTCTGATATTCCAAATCTTTAATTTCTCGTTCAATTTTAGAAAACTCTTTTTGTTCATTAAAACTTAAACCTGCTTTTTTGGGTTGATTGTCTTTCCAATTAACCTTTTCTTTTGGTGTTTCGTCTTTTACAGGTTCGGCAGAATCTTCGTAACTTCTAAAATCAGAATAATTCCCAGGAAAATCTTCGATTTCACCTTCGCCCCTAAACACAAATAAATGGTCTACAATTTTATCCATAAAATAACGGTCGTGCGAAACTACCAGCAAACACCCAGGATAATCTAACAAAAAGTTTTCTAAAACGTTTAAAGTAACAATATCAAGATCGTTGGTAGGCTCATCAAGAATTAAGAAATTGGGATTTTGAATTAAAACCGTACACAAATACAGTCGTTTTAGTTCACCACCACTTAATTTTTCAACAAAATCGTGCTGTTTTTTTCTATCGAACAAAAAGCGCTCTAACAACTGCCCTGCCGAAATGGTTCTGCCTTTTGTAAGCGGAATGTATTCGCCGTATTCTTTAATAATATCGATAACTTTTTGCTCGGGTTTTGGGTTTATACCGCTTTGTGTGTAGTAACCAACCTTAATGGTATCGCCAATAACCACTTTACCAGAATCGGGTTGCAGTGTTTGGGTTAAAATATTTAAAAAGGTAGATTTTCCGGTTCCGTTTTTACCAATAATACCTATACGTTCGCCGCGATTAAATAGATAATCGAAGTTTTTTAGGATAATTTTATCGTTAAAAGCCAAAGAAACATTGTGCATTTCAATTACTTTAGAACCCATGCGTTCCATATTAATTTCCAACTCTAACACATGTTCTTTGCGGCGCGAATTTGCCTTGTCTTTGATTACGTAAAAATCATCTTGACGCGATTTTGACTTTGTTGTACGCGCTTTTGGTTGGCGGCGCATCCAGTCTAATTCTTTCACAAAAAGATTTTTTGCTTTATCGATCGATGCATTTTCAGAAGCAATACGTTCTTCTTTTTTTTGCAAATAGTACGAATAATTTCCTTTGTACTGATAAATTTTTCCGTTGTCTAATTCAATAATTTCGTTACAAACACGTTCTAAAAAAAAACGGTCGTGCGTTACCATAAACAAGGTAATATTTTCTTTGGCGAAGTAATCTTCCAGCCATTCAATCATTTCTAAATCAAGGTGGTTGGTAGGTTCGTCTAAAATCAATAAATCGGGTTTGTTAATCAAGATAATTGCCAATGCCAAACGTTTGCGCTGACCACCCGACATGTTTTTAACTTTTGCTTTTAAATCTTCGAGTTTTAATTTGAAGAGAATTTGTTTATACTGTGTTTCAAAATCCCAAGCATTAAACTGATCCATTTGATCGAAAGCCAACTGATATGCTTCCTGATCGTCCATGTTTTCCAATGCTTTTTCGTATCGTTCAATAACCTTCAAAATTTCGTTATCTGATGCGAAAATACTTTCTTCAACAGTTAACTCGTCTTGCAAATTAGGTTCTTGCGATAAAAACTCCATTCGGATTCCTTTGCGTATCACTACTTGACCGGTATCGGGAAAATCCAAACCGTTAATAATACTTAATATGGTAGATTTTCCGGTTCCGTTTTTAGCAACAAAGGCAATTTTTTGGTCTTTATTGATACCAAATGATACGCCTTCAAATAAGGTACGCGCGCCAAAAGATTTTGATATATTTTCTACTGAAAGATAGTTCATGATGATTTCTTGAGGCACAAAAATACGCTTTTTTTGGCTTTGGACAACTATACCCTCTTAAGGATAACGTTTGATAAAGACATTGATTGTAACAAAAAACTACCCAATAAATTGAGTAGTTTTTGTTAATCTATATTGTTGCCTTGTTGCTCATCTTCTATAAACAATTGCACTTTACTTACAATACTGCGCAAAATTTCTTCTCTTTTGTTAGCAGTACCTATTTCTTGCAACGACAATTTATTAGGCAAGGTAGTACTATCATTTGTAAGCTGTTTCGCCATGATATTTACCCTGATACCAACAGTTGCATCTTCTGGCACATCTTTAAAAACATTGGTTAAGTGAGTTCGCCAATCAAAGTTTTGCAAATCTTGAAAACGATCTGCATTAACAGTCATAAATACCGTTTTAATCTTGTCTACAATTTCAATATCGGTTTTTACCTCTTGTGCATGAACTGCAGGTATTGCTGCTAATAAAAAAGCTGCTATTATAAATTTTTTCATAATTCGATTCTTTTATTTAAAGATATAAAAAATTGATGTTTTTACAACAACAAACACTTACAAAATCAAAATTTTAACTATTATTTAATCTTTTTAATTTCGCCTTTTTGTTTATTAACATCGCCTACTATATTGTATTCAAAAGTATAACCATTAGTAGTTGTTGTTAAAATTTTCATTTGTACGGCTTTTTTTTCTGCCATATTTTTTGGATGCAGTTTTTGTAAAATATATTCACAATCGTTTACCCAGCGAATACTTGCTGTATCGGTTTTACCGTTGTACGTTTCAATTTCATATTTTTCGGTTCTAACAAAAGTCGATGTATGTTTTTCGCCGTTAATTTCTTGTTCAAACACAAACGTTCCTGTTTTAAAATCGGCACAATTGCGTTCTTGGTTGTAACATGCCGTTAAAAGTAAAGGCACAAAAAGTAACATTATTTTTCTCATATTCTTAATCGTTAAAAAAACCACTAACCAGCGTTCGCAAACCTTTAAAAAACAAATACATAGAAAACAAACAAATAAGACATCCTAAAATTAAAACCGGATAGTATAAAAAGTGTTCCTGATTTTTAAAAGATGAATTAATAATAATTGGCCCAACAAACATAAGCGGAATAGCAAAAAATATTTTTTGCAGGCCTTTGTAAATTCTTACTTTATCTTCTTTAGGTGTTTCCATTATTCTTTATAGTTATTGATAGCATTGCGAACGTTGCCAAATTCGTTTATTAATATAGTAGCTTTTTCTTGTGATACATTTAGTTCAGACATAACCATTTGCACGGCTCTATTCACTAATTTATGGTTAGATAATTTCATATCGACCATTTTATTTCCTTTTACATGCCCTAGTTGAATCATAGTAGCAGTAGAAATCATATTTAAAACCAGTTTTTGAGCTGTACCGGCTTTCATTCGTGAACTTCCTGTTACAAATTCGGATCCAACTACAGGAACAATAGCAAAATTTGCGGTTGTTGCCAGCGGACTTCCAGGATTACATGTAATACCCGCTGTTGGAATATTGTTTTGATTACAAAAATCAATTCCACCTAAAACATACGGAGTTGTACCTGAAGCGGCAATACCTATCAAAAAATCGTTTTCGTTGATGTTATGCGCTTTTAAATCGTCAATAACTTGTACTGCATCGTCTTCGGCGTTTTCTACTGCTTTGCGAATAGCATCGTCTCCACCGGCAATTAATCCAATAACCAAATCAAAAGGAACACCAAAAGTAGGCGGACATTCAGAAGCATCTACAATACCCAATCTGCCCGAAGTTCCTGCACCAATGTAAAACAAACGACCGCCTTTTTTTAGTTGCGATACAATTTTGGCAACGGTTTGTTCAATTTCAGGAATTACTTTTTCAACAGCCAAAGGAACGGTTTGGTCTTCTTTATTGATGTTTGTAAGTAGATCGGATACACTCATCTGTTCTAAATGATTGTAGTTAGATTCAGATTCTGTGATTTTAGTAAAGCTCATATTAAATGAATTAACAACAAATTTAGCCAATTTTTAAATTAGAAAGTAGGTTTGTATCAATAAAACCAAAAATCGCTGTACTTTTGCAAACAAGTAGACCGCCTTATCGCTGGCTTTAAGTCAGAGGAAAGTCTGGGCACCATAGAGCAGAATAGCGGGTAACGCCCGTCCGCCGTGAGGTGAGGACAAGTGCAACAGAAAGTATGTACAGTTAGGCTGTAGTGAAACCAGGTAAACTCTATTCGGTGAAATGCCATGTATACCAACATTAAGTGCTGCTCGCGCAAGTTGGAGGGTAGGCAGATGGAACTTTTGAGTAATTGAAAGTCTAGATAAATGATAAGGAAAAGATTCGTCTTTTACAGAACCCGGCTTACAGGTCTACTTTTTATTTTAAAACCTCTTCTAAAAATAATTTCACGTGTTTCCATGCACGTTCACTCATTAATGCATTATAATCGTTAGATTTTGGATTTGTAAAAGTGTGTTTACTATTACCGTAATAAAAAAACTGCCAATCGGCATTGCCTTTACGCATTTCGTTCATAAATAAATCGATATCCTCTTTCGCAACCGATGCATCTTCTGCTGGGTGTATCACCAATACTTTTGGTTGAATGATATTGTACGTTTTATCAACTTTTTTTAAACCACCGTGTATAGAAACTGCTCCAACAAACGGCATATTGCTTCGTGCTGCTTCTAAAGCTCCGGTACCGCCAAAACAATAACCTATTACAGCCGTTTTGCTTTTGTTAGCACCTAATTTAACAAACTCATTGAATGCTAATTGAATTTTATAACGGTATTTATCGGGTTGTTCTTTATAAAAGCTCGACATTTTACTTGCGGCTTCCGTTTGGCTTGGGGTATCGTTCACTCCATAAATATCAGCGATAAACACATTATAGCCTTGGTTAGCTAAATCTTTTGCCGAAGTTCTGGCTTCATCATCAATTCCCATCCAAGCAGGTAAAATTAAAACACTTGGCGCATTTTTTTGTACAATAATGTATTCTGCAATATGATTTATTTCAGCATCAACATACGTTACTTTTTTTAGTTCTTGCGACATACCTTTAAATTGAGTTAACATAAGAATTGCTATTAAAATTACTTTTTTCATGCTTTTAACTAATTGATAGATCAATAAAAGTACAAAAAAGAAGATATTCAATTAACAATGAAGTAAAGATTATTATTAAAAAAGTAAACACTGATCTGTAACACTTTACAAACGTTCAGAAATATTAAAGATAAAACTAGAAACATAAATATTTTATATAATTTTATCAAACTTAAATTGTTATCATGTATATTGCAATGAAAATATTTTATGTAAGATATTTTATGAAATTTATTTTTAATATGAAAAAGAAATTACATTTAAAAAACATTCATTTGTTTACAATATTCTTTGTATTCATGAGTTTTATAGGTTATAGCCAGCCCATAACTGTGAGTACAACAACGTACACCCCAGAACAGTTGGTAAAAGATGTTTTAATAAAAACACCTTGCGCACAAATAACCAATGTAACATGGTCTACGGGAAATAAATTTCCTACAGGCGATCAGTCAAACGGAATTGGTTATTTTCAAAACACTAACCCTTCTTTTGATATGGCTGACGGTATCGTTCTTACTACAGGAAAAGCTACTGACACACCTGGTCCACGAGGTTTAATGGGAGGTTCTAGTAGTGGCACACAAAATAATTGGCCCGATGACGCCCAATTAACAACTTACATGAACAATGTATTAGGGAACACCGATACTTATCACAATGCAACTATATTAGAATTTGATTTTGTGCCGTTTACCGCAGATATGAAATTCAACTTTATTTTTGCTTCTGAAGAATATGGTGGATATCAATGTAATTTTTCGGATGCTTTTGCGTTCTTTTTAACCAATACAGCTACAAATACCACAACAAATTTAGCGTTAGTACCCAACACAACAGATCCTATATCAGTTGTAACGATACGCGATCAAGCATACAATAATAGTTGTACATCTGAAAATCAACAGTATTTTGACACTTATAATGCTGCAAGCACCACTAATGCTATAAATTTTAATGGACAAACTGTAAAAATGGTTGCTCAATCGACAGTTGTTCCATTTACTAAATATCATATAAAAATGGTTATTCAAGACAGAGGAGATGCTGCTCTTGATTCATCTGTATTTATTGAAGGCGGAAGTTTCGATATAGGTAATTTAGATTTAGGTGCACCACAGTTAATAGGCAACGGTGACGGATTATGTGTAGGCGACAGTTATACTTTAAAAGCAGGTTTGGATCCACTTTTATTTACTTTTGAATGGTATAAAGATGGAATAAAAATACCAGGACAAACAGGACCTGAATTAATAGTTACCCAAACGGGCGATTACAGTGTTGTAGCTTTTGTACCTAATGTTGCTTGTGATTTCACATCGGAACCTGTACGTATAGAGTTTTTCAATTACGTAAGTATTCTACAACCTAAAAATTTATCGTTATGTCCAAGTGCGGGTACCAGTA
>JBEBXO010000071.1:0-13083 GCA_040391585.1 Paenimyroides ummariense
AACAATAAATAACTTTGCAAATATACAAATTTTATTTAAGTAATTGATTTTTTTGCAATTTATGAATATTTATTAAGTATATTTATACAATGAACATAAACATTTACTAACCTAAATTACTTAAAAGATGAAAAAGATTTTAGTACCTACCGATTTTTCTGAACAAGCACATATTGCCTTAAAAGCTGCTGCCGGAATTGCAAGAAAATCGAACGCTGAAATTATTTTGTTACATATAATTGATTTGCCGCAAGAAACCATGGATATGATTAAACCGGGTTACGATTTGCCTGAAATTATGTTTTTTAAAGAACATGCCGAAGCCAAATTATCTGAAACATCGTTGTCTGAAGAGTTAAGCGGCTTAAACGTTTCACAGATTTTAAAACTGGGACGTACTTTTAACGAAGTTACAGAGGTTGCCAATGCCAACAACATTGATTTAATTGTTATGGGATCGCATGGCGCAAGTGGTTTTAAAGAATTATTTATAGGATCGAATACCGAAAAAGTAATACGCACCTCGCTTATACCGGTATTGGCTATTAAAGGAAGTGAAACCGAAATAAATTTTGGCAAGGTGGTTTTTGCAAACGATTTTACCGAAGAAACCGCAAAAAATTTCCAAAAAATTATCGATTTCTTAAAATTGAACGGATCTACCCCACACTTTCTAATGGTAAATACGCCGAACAATTTTAAACCAACACACGTTGCAGAACAGTTGGCACACGATTTTTTAAAGCAATATAATTTAGATGATTACGAGTTTTCTATCTACAACGATTTAGATATTGAAAAAGGAATTTTAAATTTTGCAGAACGTGTTGATGCCGATTTAATTGCAATGGGAACACACGGTAGAAAAGGCTTTGCCCGATTGTTGAACGGAAGCATTAGCGAAGATTTAATGAACCATTCGCCCAGATCGATTATTACTTTTAAATTATAACATAAAAAATCGCCAATTGGCGATTTTTTATTTATTGATTATTTCTTTACTAACTTTTTAACCGCTGTACCTTCATTGGTTTGCAAATGCAGCATATACGTACCACTAGCCAAATTTTCTACATTTAACTGTATTTGGGTTTCGTTATTAAAGGCATGGGTGCTTAACTGCTTGCCGTTAATATCATAAATAGTAGCTTGTTGCACCTGCATATTTTCGGCGTTGGTTATGTTTACAATGTTTGTTGCTGGGTTGGGGTATAAATTAAATTTGGCAGCTAATTGTTCATTGGTACTTAATATATACGATGGTAACGTTTTTAAGCCCGACACTTTTATGTTATCTACTTTTACTACAGATGATGCACTTAAACTTCCTGCACTAAAAACTAAAGAAAAAGGTATTACATTATGAGAAAAAGATGCGGTCGACTGTATGTTTAATGTGGGTAGGTAATAATACACATTACCAGTGTTGTAATCTACAAACATTTCTGCCTTAATCCACATATTGTACGGAAAGGTAGTAGCGTTGTAATTTTTAAGAATAAGTGATTTTGATCCAGTACTGGTATTCTCGAAATACCCCCCTCCTATGCGATTTATGTTATAGATTGACTGAAACGCTGTATTAATAATAGTGGCATTTGAAGGAGAATCAGGTAATATATGTCCAGAAAAACCAAAAGGACCCACCCCATAAAATTCATATTCAAATTTTAAAATATTATTCCCTGGGGTACGGTTGTTCCATAAGGTAGCTAAAAAACCGTCATCTTGCTTGAAACCATAACCGTCTGATGTGGAATTGGTAGTTATGGTTAAGACATTACCTTTACCAGCCTCTGCAGTAACTATTCCCGTAGCCAAACTGGTAGAGTTACGTGATACCAACCACCCCCCTTGCCCAGGGGTGGTGTTATCATAAACTGTATTTAAATGCCCTGTGGGGTAACTATTAAAATCTTCGGTAAAAAATGTTTGGGCTTTTATAGCAGTTGTTATAAAAAATAACGATGTTATAAATAATATTTGCTTTTTCATATACTTATGAATTAAACCTTGTCAAGGTTGTGTCTTAACTTTTATACTGTACACTCATAAAGTTTACAATATACAGAAAACTATTTCTTAATCAGCTTTTTAACCGCTGTACCTTCATTGGTTTGCAAATGCAGCATATAGGTACCACTAGCCAAATTTTCTACATTTAATTGTATTTGGGTTTCGTCATTGTATGTTTGTGTGCTTAATTGTTTGCCTGCTATATCGTAAACTGTAACCTGTTGCACCTGCATGTTTTCGCTGTTGGTTATGTTAACTACATTGGTAGCCGGGTTGGGGTATAAATTAAATTTTGCAGCTAAGTGCTCATTGGTACTTAATATATACGATGGCAAGGTTTTTAAACCCGACACTTTTATGTTATCTACTTTTACTACAGATGATGCACTTAAACTTCCAGCAATAAAAACCAAAGAAAAAGGTATGGTATTATGATAAAAAGGTGCGGAAGCTTGAATATTTAATGTGGGTAGGTAATAATATACATTACCGGTGTTGTAATCTACAAACATTTCTGCCTTAATCCACATATTGTGCGGAAAGGTTGTTGAGTTGTAATTTTTTAAAATATGTGTTTTAGTACTGGTATTTTCTAAAAAGCTTCCCGATATCCGATTTAGAATTGACTGAAATGCTGTATTAATTATAGTAGGATTCAAAGCAGAGTTATTTAATATATTTCCAGAAAAACCAAAAGGACCTACCCCGTAAAATTCATATTCAAATTTTAAAATATTATTCCCTGGGGTACGGTTGTTCCACAAAGTAGTTAAAAAACCGTCATCTTGCTTGAAATTATAACCATCTGATGCGGAATTGGTAGTTATAGTTAAGACATTACCTTTACCAGCCTCCGCAGTAACTATTCCCGTAGCCAAACTGGTAGAGTTACGTGATACCAACCACCCCCCTTGCCCAGGGGTGGTGTTATCATAAACTGTATTTAAATGTCCTGTAGGGTAACTATTAAAATCTTCGGTAAAAAAAGTTTGGGCATGTGTTATTAAACCAATAAAAAACACAAGCACAATGAGAATATGTTTGGTTATTTTCATAGTTTTATTTATTAGTACAATTCTAGTTTTAGTGTTGAAACCGTACCACCCATACCAGGAGGAGTTGGATATGGATAAGAATACCCTCCTCTAAAAGTTTCGATACTTACTTTATAACGTTCCCCATTTAAAGGGTTCGTAAATGTAGTTTCAGACGGGTACGTACCGTCTTCTAAAACAAGCTCATAAGAACGGCCACCACTACTATCTAAACAATTTATATTGGTAAATAATTTTGCAGTACCAACACCCGGTAAGTTTGATGCTGGCAAAGTTGTATCAGCCCAATCCGCAGCACCTGTGTCGCAATAGGGTGTAATGTAACCACTTTCTATTACATTAAATGTTACAGGATCCTTGGCTTCCCAATAATAAAAAAACACTTTACCATATTTAGATAAAAAATCTTGCTCCATAGTAGTAGATGGTTGATAAGGAGCAGGTGGCGACGAAATATCAAAAAACACCAAATTAGGATTGTAAAAATTTGGTACTGGTGTATTTGGCGGTATATTTGCACCAATAACATGGCAATGATCCAAAGAAAAAACTTTAAGTTCTGCGTTACCCCAATTTGGTGTAGCAATACCCGATAAGGTTATGGACCTGGCTGGCACAAAATTACCAATTTCATTACCTGTAGGCTGATAAATGTTGGGATATTGAGATGGTGAATTTATAAAATCCCCTTGCATTTGAGGAATTGATTCATCCTCAAATCTACCGTCAGTCACATCGTTATCAGAATAAGCCAAGCCAATATAAGGCGTTACCTCAAAAACAAGATGTGTTCCCGGAGTACCACCCGTTGAATTAGCATAATAGTACCACATTTCTCTGTATTGGCGGTTGTAGATATCCCAAAAAGATTTGTAACCTTCCTCACCAGTATAAGAATTTGTTGTCATACCGCCACTGTTTCCATTGGCTGTTTCCAAACCATTGTTACGTTGCTCTACGTCGTCAAAAACGCTGTCGGTTGTACATGCTGTAAGGCTTAAGGCAATTACCCCCCCCCCACAAAATTTTAGTAAATTTTGTCATAAATAATTATTTTTTAATTAGTTGAATTGTAAATATACCAAAAAATTTAACACCGTGTTAAAAAAACAAAAAAAGGCTGAACTTTCGTTCAACCTTTTACATTCACTATTTTATATTATTTCATTTTTTGCAACCAGTTGCGCATTGAAACTTCTTCATTAATAATGTTTCGTAATTCGGCAATAGCAACCCTATCTTGTTTCATGGTATCGCGATGGCGAATGGTTACGGTTTTATCTTCTAATGTTTGGTGATCAACCGTGATACAAAACGGTGTTCCCAATGCATCTTGACGACGGTAACGACGACCAACGGCATCTTTTTCATCGTATGCTACGTTGAAATCCCATTTTAACTCTTCAATAATTTCACGGGCAACTTCTGGTAATCCGTCTTTTTTTACCAATGGTAAAACCGCTGCTTTTGTTGGTGCTAAAACACTCGGTAATTTTAAAACGGTACGTGTTGATCCGTCTTCCAAGGTTTCTTCTTGTAACGATTTTGAAAAAACCGATAAAAACATACGATCTAACCCTACCGATGTTTCTACAACATAAGGCACATAAGACGAATTTGTTTCGTTATCGAAAAACTGCAGTTTTTTACCTGAATGTTGTTCATGCGCTTTTAAATCAAAATCGGTACGAGAGTGAATTCCTTCTAATTCTTTAAATCCGAATGGGAAATTAAATTCAATATCTGCTGCTGCATTTGCATAATGTGCCAACTTTTCATGGTCGTGGAAACGATAGTTTTCTTTTCCTAAACCTAACGACAAATGCCATTTTAAACGCGTTTCTTTCCAATATTCGTAATAAGTCATTTCTTCGCCCGGTTTTACGAAAAACTGCATTTCCATTTGTTCAAACTCGCGCATACGGAAAATAAACTGGCGTGCAACAATCTCATTACGGAACGCTTTACCTGTTTGTGCAATTCCAAACGGAATTTTCATACGCCCGGTTTTTTGAACGTTTAAAAAGTTAACGAAAATTCCTTGTGCGGTTTCCGGACGTAAATACAAATCCATCGCTGTATCAGCAGACGCTCCTAATTTTGTTCCGAACATTAAATTGAACTGACGAACATCAGTCCAGTTTTTAGAACCAGTTTCCGGATCGGCAATTCCCAATTCTTCAATCAAGGCTTTTACATCTTCTAAATTGCCAGAATCTAAACCAGCTGCCATTCGCTCTAAAATCGCTTTCTTTTTAGAAAGATATTCAACAACGCGCGGATTTGTCGTAATAAATTCTTCTTCGTTAAAAGCATCGCCAAAACGACCTTTTGCTTTTTCGATTTCTTTTTGAGCTTTTTGCCACAATTTCTCGCAATAATCTTCGATTAAAACATCGGCTCTATATCTTTTTTTAGAATCTTTATTGTCAATTAACGGATCGTTAAAAGCATCAACGTGACCTGAAGCTTTCCACGTGGTTGGATGCATAAAGATCGATGCATCGATCCCCACAATATTTTCGTGCATCTGTACCATTGATTTCCACCAGTACTCACGAATATTCTTTTTTAATTCTACACCGTTTTGCGCATAATCGTAAACAGCGCTTAAACCATCGTAAATTTCGCTCGATGGAAAAATGTATCCATATTCTTTCGCATGCGAAATTACATTTTTAAAAATGTCGTCTTGTTTTGCCATAGTGCAAAAATACTAAAATTGCAGTTTATTAAAATTTATAAAACAACTTGTTGAACGTGTTGTTTTTTATCGTAAATTAACACAAAGGTACATAAAACTTGTTGGTAATGCGGGCAATTATCGATGTTTTTGATTTATTTTATCCGCACCTTTGTTATGGTTGCGATGAAGTACTGCACAGTAAGAACGATATTTTGTGCGGCAGTTGTTTGCTGGGTTTAGATTTTGTTCCGTTAACAACAGATAGTAACACCGAAATGAAACGTCGTTTTTATGGCAAACTTGCTGCGGAATATTGTTTGGCTACTTTGTATTTTTCTAAAGAAAGTATCGCACAGAAATTATTACACGAACTTAAGTATAAAAATCAGCAGAAAATTTCTACCTTTTTTGCTATACTTACTTTACAACATTTAAAAAATCATACGGTTTTTAATTGGGTCGATTTCATTGTTTGCATTCCGTTGCATAAATCAAAAGAGAAAAAACGCGGTTACAATCAGTTAGACGGTTTTGGAAATGAATTAAGTAAACAATTAAATATTCCGTTTTATAAAGATTATTTAATTAAAACATCGAAAACCAAAACGCAAACCAAGAAAAGCATGTGGCAGCGCGCCGAAAGTAAAACCGAGTTTATTGTAAATGCAAAATATCAAGATTTAAAAAATAAAAACATTTTATTGATTGATGATGTAATGACTACCGGATCTACTTTAGAAATTGCGGGTAAATGCATCTTAAAAAATTCAACCCACAAAATAAGCATATTAACTATGGCATATACACGCTGAAAAAATCAAATAAAAATAGTTACTTTGCAGGGTAAATTTAAGTTGATGAGATTTTTAAGATATTTTAGTTTTTTATTGATACTTACGTTAGTGCTGTTTACAAACTGTGCCAAACGCGGAACCATTACGGGTGGGTTGAAAGATACCTTGGCGCCTGTGATTTTATCTGCCAGTCCAGAAAATTTCAGCACACATTTTACAGAAAAAACCATTCAGATAAATTTTGACGAATACGTAAAGCTGAACAAAGTTAACCAACAGCTTATTATTTCGCCACCTATGGATACGCAACCCGAAATTACCCCAATGGGCTATCCTAGCAAGTTTATAAAAATTAAAATTTTTGATACGCTGAAAGCAAACACTACCTACAGTTTTAATTTTGGCGAAAGTATTCAGGACAATAATGAAGGAAATCCGTACAGCAACTACAAATACGTTTTTTCTACGGGCGATTACATAGATTCATTAAAGCTTGCTACTACTTTTGAAGACGCTTACAGCAAAAAATCAAAGGGTACAGTAAACATACTTTTATATGAAGCGAATGGTTTTAACGATTCTACCATTTACAAAAAAAAGCCGTTGTATGTTGCTAGTGCAAAGGATAGTATTTCTACGGCAAATTTAGAGAATTTAAAAAGCGGCAGTTATTACCTTGTAGCGCTACAAGAGAAAACCAGTAATTATAAATTCGATCCAAAATCAGACAAAATAGGTTTTCATCCATCACCAATCACATTGCCAACAGACAGTGTTTACAACCTAAAATTATTCAGTGAAATTAAGCAGACAACAGCTTACAGACCATCATTAACCACACAAAACAAATGGTTGGCTGCTTACGAGGGCGACACCAAAAATTTAAAAGTAACTGCTTTAGGAAACAACAAGCCTATTGCATCGCGTATTATTAAGGTTCCAGAAAAAGATTCTATTTTTATTTTTACGCCGTTAGAAAAATACGATTCCTTACAATTTAAATTTAAAACTTCTAATTACGAGAAAATTTACACCGTAAACCAACGAACTGTAAAACCCATTGATACGTTACAGATAAAATTTGCAAAAAGCGGAACGATTCAATTTAGAGACACCGTTAGTTTTACCACAAACACACCTTTTAAAACCATTACAAACGATTTAATTCAGGTAATTGGAAAAGACTCTGTTCAAATTCCGTTTACCATAAAAACCGATTCGTTAAACAATACCGTAAAAATTGTATTTGATAAGGTGGAAGATGAAAAATACACCGTGTTTTTAAAACCTAACAGTGTAACCGATTTTTACGACACCGCACTAAAAACCGAAATAATTCAACGTTTCCAGACTGGTAAATTAACCGATTACGGAAACATTTCGTTTACACTTTCCGGCACAGTTAACTATCCTATAATTTTTGAACTTTTAACGAAAGATGAAAAGCTATACGATTACCTCTACATAGCCGAAGAAAGTTCGATAGAATTTAGAGCCATTGAACCCGATAAATATTATATTAGGATTATTGAAGATGCCAACGGCAACAAACAATGGGACACTGGAAGTTACCTGAAAAAACAACAACCTGAAAAGGTCATTAATTTTCAAAAAGAAATAGACATACGCGCCAATTGGGAATTAAACGAAACATTGATTATGCCTTAAAATTAAAAACCTTTCAGCTTTCTGAAAGGTTTTCTTTTTATTTTTTAATAAACTTTTTAACTGCCATACCTGCTGTGGTTTTTAAGTGCAAAATATAGGTACCACTTGCCAAATTATCTATATTTAACTGTATTTCTGATTCACCATTTACACTTTTAGTACTTAAATGTTTACCCAAAATATCATAAATTACAATCTTTTCTAACTGAATATTATCGTTATTCGTAATATTTACAACATTGGTTGCAGGGTTGGGATAAACGTTAAATTTAGACGAAATCCATTCATTTACATCTGCAAAAGCCGGACGATTTGGCACAGCCGTAAGTTTAATATTATCATATTTAATTAATGCTCCAGAATAAGATAATGTAGGTTTATAAACACCAAAACCTATATAGATACCTCCGTCAATAGTGTCTCTTTTTTGAATACCCCAATATTTTAGCATAGGAATGTAAATATTAATTTCCCAAGAATCAGTAACTTCAAAATACTCAAAATACACTTCAACCTTTATCCATTTGTGGTTATATGGTTTAGTATAATTGGCTGGGTGCGTGGTTGAAGAATCTATCGTAGATTCATTCGCATCAACTTTGCATTTAAAGTAATAATCGCTTGAAGAAAAACCAACACTTGATTCAAATACTTCTGCAAGGTTACCTGTTAAATCTTTAGAATAAAATTCAAATTCCAACTTATAAACATCATTACCAGGATCTCGATTCACAGAATCTCTTAAAATACCACCAAATTGAGAACAACTTGCTATACTACCAGTACCAAACGGAGTTACATTCCAGCCCCACGCCAATACATTACCTCTGTTAGGTTCTGAAACGATTCGAACATCATTGTAATTACCAGTAGCATACCATCCATTCTTGCCATTAGGAAAAGGACCTATATTATAGCTATTAAAATCTTCGCTAAATAGAACTTGACCATTTATTGTTAAGCTTACAGCAAAAAACAGTATAATTGTGAATAAATTTTTTATTTTACTTTCATACATAACTATTAATAAAGGTTAACTTAATTACAAACGTTACCAAGCTACACACATTAAATTATTTGAATTTTTTCTTTTAAAAAACAACAAATAAAAAACAGCATTACTTATATAACTGTAAATATAATAAAAAAATTAACATTTGATTAAGAAGAAACAAAAAAATTATTTTATCTCAAAATCATCGGCATCATTTAAAAATGCAAATTTTTGTCGGGCTGTTAGCAAAGGATTTTTTTCAAGTGCAGTTATATAGATTTGCTCATCAACTAATGGTTCCGCGATGAACTTTCCCATATAGTCGATTATTTGTGAATGACCTGAATAATGCAGCCCATTTGCATCGGTCCCAGAACGATTTACAGCAACCACATAACTCATATTTTCAATAGCGCGCGCCTTAAGCAAAGCGTCCCAGGCATCAATTCGGCGATCGGGCCAAGATGCAACGTAAATCAGCAAATCGTAATTTTGATCAACAATTCGCGAAAAAACAGGAAAGCGTAAATCATAACAAACCAACAAACAAATATTCCAGCCATTATAAGAAACTACTAGCTTTTCATTACCCGGCGTATACACCTTTTCTTCGCCAGCCAATGTAAACAAATGGCGTTTATTATAGGTTTTGTAAGATCCATCTGGAAAAACAAAAAAAAGTCGGTTATAATAATTTTGTCCTTCTTTTATAATCCAGCTTCCTGTAATTGCCGTATGTTTCTGTATTGCTAATTTTTGAATGATTTGTAAGGTTTTGCCTTGTTCTTCTTCGGCAACCCTTTCCGGATTCATGGTAAAACCGGTAGTAAACATTTCGGGCAAAACCACCAA
This sequence comes from Paenimyroides ummariense, assembly GCA_040391585.1. Lineage (GTDB taxonomy): Bacteria > Bacteroidota > Bacteroidia > Flavobacteriales > Flavobacteriaceae > Flavobacterium > Flavobacterium ummariense_A. The sequence continues at coordinate 10,066 of JBEBXO010000071.1, forward strand.
ATTAACAGTATCAGGTAAACTCAAGATTTTTCCTTGAACAAAATCTAAATTTGTTTGTTTATCTTCCCAAATGGTATCAAATTGAATTAACGTTGTTTTCATACTTCTAATTTAGGAAATTAAAATTAAAGCAACTAACTTGAAAACTGCTCTAACTTTTTACCGATAAAAGAAAACATATAACGGAACTTTGCATTGTATCCTATAGAACGGGCATCAACTATTGATATTTTTTTATTTTCTTTTAAATAGTCTGAAACTTCTTTTAGTACTTCTTTTTCGCCATTCTTATATTCTTTGTATTCTTCTGATTTTTTGTCGCAAAGTTTATCAATATAGCTGATAAATTTTTGGTTTTTAGGAGCCAAAATCTTTAAATAAGGAAAATTAAGTTTGTCTTTACTAAACGAGAAAAATCGCATATAATATGATTTGTCACTATCTTTTAATTTTACATAAAAATACAATTCGTCGTTTAACGAGCCATTTCTACCAACATTTATGTAATAATTTGCATACATAACCACATAATCATCAACCCTTGGTATTTGAAACATGGTTACTGGTTCTTTATCTTTAATTTCTAATGATTTTCTTTCGAATTTATAAACATTGATCCGATCAAAACGGGTAGGTTCTTCGCCAGAAAAAACAACGTATTTTATAGAATTTGCAGGAATTTCTACATAATTCTGACTACCTTCTTCTTTAAACAATATTACATTAGCTTCTACATCTGCATGTCTAAAAAGTTTAGGATCTAATGTTAACATACGTTTTCCAACATTGGAGACTTTATTGTTTTTAACATGCCCCGTTTTAGAAGTACCATTGTTCATAACCATCATTACCTGATCAGGAATTTCTTCGTTTGTTTTCCAATATATAAATTGAGAATGGGCACTAAATGACAATAGGGCAATAATGAATAGGTAAAAGTTTTTCATAAAAAGTTGTTTAAATTTTTGCTAAAATAAAAAAATCCGAACATAAGTCCGGATTTTTATCAAAATATTTTTATTACTATTTTATCGATGCCGATAAATATTCACGGTTCATACGAGCAATGTTTTCTAAAGAAATTCCTTTAGGACATTCTACTTCACATGCACCAGTATTTGTACAGTTACCAAAACCTTCGGCATCCATAGCTTCTACCATGTTTAACACACGCTCTGTAGCTTCAACACGACCTTGTGGTAACAAAGCAAATTGTGAAACTTTAGCAGAAACGAATAACATAGCCGATGAGTTTTTACACGTAGCTACACAAGCACCACAACCAATACAAGTAGCTGCATCAAAGGCTTTATCAGCGTTATCTTTACGAATTGGTAAAGCATTTGCATCTTGCGTGTTTCCTGATGTATTCACAGAAATAAATCCTCCTGCGTGTTGGATACGGTCAAAAGAACCACGATCAACAACTAAATCTTTGATTACTGGGAACGCTTTTGCACGGAATGGTTCGATATAAATTGTATCGCCTTCTTTAAATTTACGCATGTGTAACTGACAAGTAGTTACTCCGCGGTCTGGACCGTGTGCTTCACCATTAATAAATAAAGAACACATACCGCAAATACCTTCACGACAATCGTGATCGAAAGCTACTGGATCATCTCCTTTTTCAACTAATTCGTTATTTAAAACGTCTAACATTTCAAGGAATGACATATCAGGTTCAATACCGCCGATTTTATAATCGACCATTTGACCTTTATCTTTTGCGTTTTTTTGACGCCAAATTTTTAATGTAAGATTCATCTGATTCGAATTTTTACAAAAGAGTAAGATGAAAAAACAAAGCTTTTCATCTTAGCTCCAATATTATTTATAACTACGAGTTACCATTTTAATGTTTTCATATACCAAAGGTTCTTTGTGAAGAACAGCTTCACGTGGATTTCCTTTGTATTCCCAAGCTGCTACGTATGAGAAGTTTTCATCATCACGTTCTGCTTCACCTTCTGCAGACTGGTGTTCTTCACGGAAGTGACCTCCACAAGATTCTTCACGGTGTAACGCATCTTTAGCAAATAATTCGCCTAATTCTAAGAAATCGGCAACGCGTAATGCTTTTTCTAATTCTTGGTTGAATGATTCAGCAGTACCAGAAACTTTTACGTTTTTATAGAAATCTTCGCGTAAAGCTGCAATTTCATCCATTGCTTCGTTCAATCCTTTTTCATTACGAGCCATACCTACCTTATTCCACATAATTTTTCCTAATTTTTTGTGGAAGTAGTCAACCGAATGTTCTCCTTTGTTGTTCATTAAGTGATCAATCATTGAGCGAACATTATTTTCGGCCTCTACGAATTCAGGTAAATCTGTAGAAATGGTTCCTGTACGAATATCGTCTGCCAAATAGTTACCAATTGTATAAGGCAACACAAAGTAACCATCGGCTAAACCTTGCATTAAAGCAGATGCTCCTAAACGGTTTGCACCGTGATCAGAGAAGTTTGCTTCACCAATACAGTAACATCCTTCAACAGTAGTCATTAAGTCGTAATCAACCCAAACACCACCCATTGTGTAGTGAACCGCAGGGTAAATCATCATTGGGGTTTTGTACGGATCCTCATCTACAATCTTATAGTACATTTGGAATAAGTTTCCGTATTTGTTCTCAACTACTTTCTGACCTAAATCGTAAACCAATTTCGCATCGTTTTCATCTAAATGGTGAATACGTGCTTGTTCTTTACCGTAACGATCAATAGCTGATGCGAAATCTAAATAAACAGCCTCACCAGTTGCATTTACACCGTAACCTGCATCACAACGTTCTTTAGCAGCACGTGAAGCAACGTCACGAGGCACCAAGTTACCAAAAGATGGGTAACGACGCTCTAAGTAATAATCTCTATCTTCTTCAGCTAAATCGGTCGGTTTCTTTTTACCTTCACGAATTGCCTGTGCATCTTCTATGTTTTTTGGAACCCAGATACGTCCATCGTTACGTAACGATTCTGACATCAACGTTAATTTTGATTGATGATCACCTGTAAC
>JBEBXO010000072.1:0-12678 GCA_040391585.1 Paenimyroides ummariense
AAAATCTACGATAAGTAATGTTTTAGCTCATAATAAAAGGCAACCTTACACTATATATAGCTCCAGTCAATAAATATCATTTGAAAATAAATGTTTTTAAATTTATATTATAATATAAAAAATAACTATATTTGATTGTTATTTAGATTATAATATATATTATGTTGGAGTTTGCTACCATAAAAGATATTCAAAAAGCGTTAGGCGAATGGTGTAAGTTATTGCGTAAGCGAGAGAAATTAACACAACAAGATTTAGCTTCTGAATTAGATTTATCGCCAATTACCATTTCTAAACTAGAAAATGGTGAGAATACTACGCTTGAAACTGTTTTAAAAATCTTACAACATTTTGATGAAATGAAAAACTTTAATCAATTTATTCAAAGTAAAATAACAAATTTAAACAATAGTAAATCTTTGTATTAATATGGCTAAAAATCAAATCATATCGGTTGTTTATAAAGACATGGAAATTGGTAAAATAGGTTATGATGCAGATCAAAAAAAATCTTTTTTTCAGTATCATCCAGATTTTTTAGCGAGTAATCGATATAAAAAAATGTTTCCGTATATCATTCGTAGAACACCTAATGTACAGGTGTTTTCTGAATTTGAAGGTGAAACATTCAGAGGCTTACCTTCCATGATAGCCGATTCACTTCCTGATGTTTTTGGTAATTTAATTTTTAAAGAGTGGTTGGAATTCAATCATAAAAAAGCTGTAAATATTTTTCCATTAGAACAATTAACCTATGTAGGCAAGCGTGGAATGGGCGCTTTAGAATTTATGCCTTCAAAAACGATTACTACAGAAGCTGAAATTAATATTGATGAGATTTCAGAGGTTGTAAAAAAGGTTTTAGATGTAAAGTCATCTATTCATAAAAAAAACCTAAGTGATTTAGCTTTACGTAATATTTTTAAAATTGGAACATCGGCAGGAGGTGCTCGGCCTAAAATTTTGATTTCTGAACATAAACAATCAGGTGCTATTATTGCTGGTGATCTTGAAAGTTCAGATACGTATAGTCACTATTTAATCAAATTAGCCATCGATGAAGAGTCGGGTTATTCAAAAGAAAAAGTAGAATTTGTATATTATCAATTAGCTACTTCTATTGGAATAGAAATGATGCCTTCTAAGTTGATTGATGATAAACATTTTGCTACGCTGCGTTTTGATAGACAAAACGGTGAAAAGCAACATGTTTTAACAGCCTCTGGAATGACAGGATGGGATTTTAAAAAACCTGAGAATTCAAATTATGACAATCTTTTTAAATTAGCTATTGATTTAAAAGTTCCACATAAAGATATTAAGCAGTTATTCAAACGCATGGTTTTTAATTTGGTTTTTGCAAATATTGATGACCATTTAAAGAATTTTAGCTTTATTTACGACGATGAAAAAGACAAATGGAATCTTACACCTGCCTACGACTTAACGTATCCTTTAGATGCTTTAATGAATTATACTCGTGTTTCAAGAGCAATGGCTATTAATAATAAACGTGCGGATATTAATAGGCAAGATGTATTAGATTTAGCCGAACGTTATTCGATAAAAAATGCAAAAGGAATTATAAATGAAGTAGTGGAAGCAACCGAGCATTTTAAAAAATTATGTGACGAGCAAAATCTGCCTGATAAAGTAATTCAAAAAATTTATTCTGAATTTAATTTTTTACTTTAAACTAATTTTATGTACCACTATTGTACAACATATTGTTTGTAAACCCTTATTAATAAAGAGAAGTAAGATATAATATTGGGAAGTAAACATATTTTTACAAGAAGATGTCCCAATTAGTTTCACGACGTACAATAAAAAAGGTAAAGTGGTAAAGCTCTGGTTTTCTTAAGCCTACGTTTGTCTACCATTGGAACAGAGCGAAACTAAAGCTTAGTTGTTACGCAGTATTAACTTCTTTTATAGGTTGTTGTTTTCTTATCTCCAATTTTTGAAACGAATCCATTAACCACAGCGTTTTTCAAATCACGACTTGCGGTTGCTGAAGAAATATCCTTAAAATAGTTCATATAATCTTTTCGAGTAAAGTCTCTGGTATAGTTTTCTAAGAATAGTTGAATTCTATCTCTATCAGTCAATTTTTTTATTGTATTTTCAAGTAATTCTGCTAATGATTTTTCTATAATCATCAACATATATTCAATGAACTTTGTAGATTTTCCTTCTTTATCAGAAACAGATAAAGCGTTGTAGTATTCCTGCTGATTTTTTGAAATCAAAGTTTCAAACGGTAAAAATTCAAAAATAGGATAGTCTTGGATTAAAATTAGTGTTTGCCACAATCTTCCCATTCTTCCATTTCCATCCAAAAAAGGATGAATAAATTCCATTTCATAATGAAAAACACAACTTTTAATTAAGGTTAGTTCATTCTTATCTTTCAAATATTCAAATAAATCTTTCATCAGATAGGGTACATTTCCAAAAGGTGGAGCAATGTGTTCTACTTTTGGTCCCTTTACAATCCTAACTCCTTGTTTTCTATACTTTCCAGGCTCATTGATTAATTTTTGTAATAGTAATTTATGAGCTTTTAGAAAATCTTTTTCACTTTCAGGTTTAAGTTTATTTATGTTTTTATAAACATCTAAAGCATTTAAAACTTCAAGAATATCTTTCTCTGGCCCAACAACTCGTTTGTTTTCTAATATCGCTGTAATTTGCTCTTCAGTCAACGTATTACCTTCAATACTTAATGAAGAATGAATCGTTTTTATTTGGTTTTGTTTTCTTAGAGTAGGATTGGACTTGATTAAATATTTTGCATTTACCTCTCCAATTTTTAAAGAAATAGAAGTAATATATTTTAGAATTTTAGCTGTTATTTCGTAAGGTGGTTTCATTTTGTGATACTATCATTTGATATTATCACAAATGTAAATCTTATATTTGAATGAAGAAATAATCCCTATAAATATTCAAGAAAAAATTAATGTAAGACGTGAACTTATCCTCTTGAATTGTATTATACCCTATAGGGGGCGAATATTTATTTAATTAAAAAATTATACCTGATAAGGTATAATTATGGATTCATTACGATTATTTGTAAAACAAAAGCGCAAAGAATTTAAATCTAACTCAAGAAGAGTTGGCTTTAAATGCTGGTGTTGGCTTGCGTTTTGTTCGTGAATTAGAACAAGGAAAGAAAACACTGCGCTTAGACAAAGTAAACGATGTGCGGGCTTTGTTTGGAAAAGAAGTTGGGGTAATTGATAAATTACGAGAATAATGGTACGATAGGCAAAAATATATTTTAAAGATCAATTTGCAGGTGTTTTAACCGAAGGCGATGACGGTTATACTTTGCTTTACGAGAAAGAATATTTAGAAACTTCGAATCCGGGCAAATCTGTGCAATCCGTGGCATATATAAAAAATTCATCGGTGCAGATATGTGCAATCTGTGGTTAAATTAAAGAACACGAATCTTATTTCAGCTAAACATCCCACACCAAACACAAATAAATTATCTGTGCATCTGGGTTATGTATAATAGTTATAGTGTAACATAAAAATCCGTGAGATCTGTGCAATCCGTGGTATTTATTAAACATATCACTGCTCCCGCGAGCGTCACGCTCGTGGAAATAACAAATTCATTAGTGCAGATATGTGCAATCTGTGGTTAAATTAAAGAACACGAATCTTATTTCAACTAAACATCCCACACCAAACACAAATAAATTATCTGTGCATCTGTGGTAAAAATTTAAGAACTTGGTTAATTAATTACAGATAGCTGTCAATTCGAGCGAAGTCGAGAAGTCAAAAGTTATGTTCTTTCTTTTTTGTACTATATAATGTAGTTTTAAAAAAATCCGGGTAAATCTGTGCAATCTGTGGTTAAATTAAAGAACACGAATCCTATTCAGCTAAACACCCACACCAAGCATCCAACATCAAACACAAATAAATTATCTGTGCATCTGTGGTAAAAATTTAAGTACTTGGTTAATTAATTACAGATAGCTGTCAATTCGATTTCGAAGTCGAGAAGTCAAAAGTTATTTTCTTTTTTTTTTGTACTATATAATGTAGTTTTAAAAATCTGGGTAAATCTGTGCGATCTGTGGCATATATAAAAAATTCATCGGTGCAGATATGTGCAATCTGTGGTTAAATTAAAGAACACGAATCCTATTCAGCTAAACACCCACACCAAGCATCCAACATCAAACACAAATAAATTATCTGTGCATCTGTGGTAAAAATTTAAGAACTTGGTTAATTAATTACAGATAGCTGTCAATTTGAGCGAAGTCGAGAAGTCAAAAGTTATGTTCTTTCTTTTTTGTACTATATAATGTAGTTTTAAAAAAATCCGGGTAAATCTGTGCAATCTGTGGTTAAATTAAAGAACACGAATCCTATTCAGCTAAACACCCACACCAAGCATCCAACATCAAACACAAATAAATTATCTGTGCATCTGTGGTAAAAATTTAAGTACTTGGTTAATTAATTACAGATAGCTGTCAATTTGAGCGAAGTCGAGAAGTCAAAAGTTATGTTCTTTCTTTTTTGTACTATATAATGTAGTTTTAAAAAAATCCGGGTAAATCTGTGCAATCTGTGGTTAAATTAAAGAACACGAATCCTATTCAGCTAAACACCCACACCAAGCATCCAACATCAAACACAAATAAATTATCTGTGCATCTGTGGTAAAAATTTAAGTACTTGGTTAATTAATTACAGATAGCTGTCAATTCGAGCGAAGTCGAGAAGTCAAAAGTTATTTTCTTTCTTTTTTGGTACTATATAATGTAGTTTTAAAAATCTGGGTAAATCTGTGTAATCCGTGGCATATATAAAAAATTCATCGGTGCAAATATGTGCAATCTGTGGTTAAATTAAAGAGCACGAATCTTATTTCAGCTAAACATCCAATACCAAACACAAAGAAATTATCTGTGCATCTGTGGCAAAAATTTAAGCATTGGTTTAAAAACATTTTTTGTTATTATAGTGCATTAGGGGTTATTGATTAATTTTATACAGATAGCCGCCACTTCGAAGTCGAGAAGTCAAAAGTTATGTTCTTTCTTTTTTGTTCTATATAATGTAGTTTTAAAAAATCAGGGGAAATCTGTGCAATCCGTGGTAGATATAAAAAATTCATCGGTGCAAATATGTGCAATCTGTGGTTAAATTAAAGAACACGAATCTTATTTCAGCTAAACATCCCACACCAAACACAAATAAATTATCTGTGCATCTGGGTTATGTATAATAGTTATAGTGTAACATAAAAATCCGTGAGATCTGTGCAATCCGTGGTATATATTAAACATATCACTGCTCCCGCGACCGTCACGCTCGTGGAAATAACAAATTCATTGCTCATCTTTGATATTTACGAATAATATAAATTTTTACCATATGTATCTCAGCCGACTAACAATTACGCAAAAACACCTCACCGAAAGATTTTCTAAAATAGCACCTAGGGGGATACTAAATAGATGCAGCATAGCAAAGGCTACCTTAGTGTATGAAACACATTTTCGGTAAAAAGTAGTATATATAGAAAATTCGACTATATCTTGGTGAAATAGCCGAATTTTTTACTTTTTCTGGTGTATTTTGCTAATTGAGTAATTGCTGTTTTTTTAACAATTGCTCTAACTATGTAATTTTAATTTATCTTTCTCTAAAAGCTGTCCGTATAAATACCTGTAGTTAACAAAATAGTAGCTTTATTGATATTTCAAATATAGTAATTTTTTTTAATCTAAGAAGGATACGTTCCCCGAATCATAAATTAATCATTATCAATGCTGGTTTTAAATCATATTCCTGACGAACTAAAAATGATGGAGACCACTTTAACAAAACATTAATCAATAATCGATCTGACAGTATCTTAACAGCAGTTTCAACATCTCTTTACAATTAATTAACCTAAAAGGTATTTGATAATATTAGCTTAACATAGCTGTAACATTGGGGTTACTTAAAAAAATGAATTTTGTGCCAATGAAACATTCAAGCTATTTTATGAGAAAACTAGTGATTGTTATAGGTATCTTTTCTTTTTTTGCATGCAGCCGTGACAGCTCGGTAAAAATGAAAGGGTCAGACACCGAAGTAAATCTGGCAGTGAATCTGGCTGAAAATTATACCGAGATTAATCCCGATTTCAGTATTGCAATTTCAGGCGGTGGTTCTGGTTTGGGAATTACTTCTTTATTGAACGGACAGGCAGATATTGCCAACTCTTCACGTCCGTTGTCCGATAATGAAATAGAACAATTCAAAAAAGCGAATATCGAAGTTAAAACGGTGGTGTTTGCAGAAGATGCTACTGCTTTTATTGTACATAAGGATCTTCCTTTAGAAGACATTACGCTTGAAACGCTTGGGAAAATTTTAAACGGTGATATTAAAAACTGGAACGAGATTACAGCTGTTGACCTGCCTATAAACATTTACGGTCGTCAAAGCAGTTCGGGTACGCATTCGTTTGTTAAGAAAAAACTGAAAATCGAATTTTCTAACGCTGCAAAGGAAATGACCGGGAATGCGCAGATCATAGAAGGGGTTAAAGCAGATAAATCGGGTATTGGTTATGTGGGAGCGGGTTATGTGGCACACGATCCGGCTGCAAATACGGCGATTAAAATCTTGAAAATTAAGGAAAATGCAACTTCTGTTGCTTACTCACCAATCGATGCCAATAACATAAACAACAGTTTGTATTTTTTTCAGCGTCCGCTGTACCAGTTCGTTTTGGCTGAATCATGGCATAAGGTAAAACCGTTTATCGATTTTGAAAAAAGTACAAAAGGTAAAAAAATGATCGAAGAACACGGCTACTACATTATAGAACACAAGTAATATGAGATACAGAACACGAATATCAATTGATAAAATATTTAAAGTAGTATTTAAAACCACCGGATTTTTGGTTTTGGCTTTATTGGGCGGCATATTTGCCATGCTGGTGTACAATTCTATATCGTTCTTTTTGGATATTAAACCGTTAGATTTTATCACGGGAATGGAATGGGCACCAACGGCTAAAACACCTAAATACGGTATGCTGCCTTTAATTATTAGTACTACAATGGTAACTTTTGGTGCCATGATTATTGCCATACCTTTAGGAATTGGTACTGCCGCTTTTATTTCGGAATATGCGGGCAGCAGGTTAAAAAACATATTAAAACCGGCTATTGAAATGCTGGCTGCAATACCATCGGTAGTGATCGGATTTTTGGGTATTGTAGTTTTAAGTCCGGGTATTGCCAACATGGCCGATTTACCAAACGGCTTAAATGCTTTGAACGGAGCTATTTTATTGGCAATTATGGCATTGCCTACCATTATCACGGTGGCAGAAGATGCTATTCACGCGGTACCGAATGCTTATAAGGAAGCTAGTTACGGTGTAGGTGCTACAAAATGGCAAACTTTGCGAAAAGTAATCATTCCTGCTGCGGCACCCGGAATCATTGCTGCGGTGATGTTGGGTGTTGGGCGTGCTATTGGTGAAACAATGACCGTTTTAATGGCAACAGGAAATGCCGCATTGATACCGACAGGTATGTTTGATTCGGTAAAGACAATGACGGCTACTATTGCTATTGAAATGGGCGAGGTTCCTTACCAGACAACACACTATTATGCGCTTTACGCCATTGCAACGGTATTGTTTTTTATGACGCTGTTTGCAAATTTAGTAGGAGAATTTTTTATTAACCGATTTAGAAAGTATCATGCAGTATAAAACCAGAAGATTATCATCGGTAATAGAGTGGGGTACCTTATTATTAACTACACTTATTGTTTGCTTTTTCTTATTTGTAATTATTTGGGAAATTGTTTCTAAAGGCGTTTCGTCTTTGTCATGGGAATTTGTAACAACCATTCCTAAAGAGGGAATGACAAAAGGCGGTATTTTAACTCCGATTATCGGAACTGTTCTTTTAACACTGATTACAGCCGTTTTTGCGATACCATTCGGAGTTTGTTGTGCCATTTATCTGAATGAATATGCAGAAAACAACTGGCTTACTAGAACCATTCGGGCATCAATAAGAAACTTGTCGGGTGTTCCATCGATTATTTACGGATTGTTCGGTTTGGCATTGTTTGTTCAGGCTTTGCAGTTTGGAACCTCGCTAATTGCAGCTGGTTTAACATTGGGTCTGTTATCGTTACCATATATTATAACAACTACCGAAGAAGCGTTAAAACGGATTCCAAACAGTACGCGAGAAGCGGCATTGGCTGTTGGTGCAACAAAATTTGAAACCATAAAAGATGTAGTGATTCCATCGGCTATGTCGGGCATTTTAACGGGTGTGGTACTAACGCTTTCAAGAGCGGCGGGTGAAACGGCACCTATCTTATTTACGGGGGCAGCCTTTTATATAAACGGAACAACCGGTTATCTTAACCAGGAATTCATGGCATTGCCTTATCATTTATACATGTTGTCTACCCAGCACCAGTCTATTGAACAGGTACGCCCAATTGCTTACGGTACGGCATTGGTGCTTGTTGTGGTAGTATTTTTATTAAACCTTACCGCGTTTTACATTCGGTATAAATTCAGAAAAAATGAAAACTAAATTATCAGCACAAAATCTAAACATCAGTTTCGGAGAAAAGCAGGTGTTAAAAAATATCAGTGTTTCTTTTGCAGAACATGAAATCACGGCATTAATCGGACCATCGGGTTGTGGAAAAAGTACGTTGTTACGCAGTTTTAACCGCATGCACGATTTGTTTCCCGACGCAAAAATAGACGGTACGTTGCAGTTGGAAGATTTGGATCTTTATTCAAAAAATGTTCCTGTTACCGAAATACGCAAACGCATCGGAATGGTTTTTCAAAAGGCGAATCCCTTTCCTAAAAGCATCTATGAAAATATTGCATACGGTTTAAAAATCAATAATCTGCCTCACGGTAAAGATGTTGTGCAGAAAGCTTTAGAAGAAGCGTATTTATGGGACGAAGTTAAGAACGATCTAAAAATGCCGGCTACGCGTTTATCGGGCGGACAACAGCAGCGTTTGTGTATTGCACGTGCAGTAGCTTTACGACCTGAAGTAATCTTGATGGATGAACCGTGTTCTGCTTTGGATCCGGTGAGTACGTTGAAAATTGAAGAACTGATTAAACATTTAAAAAAGAAATATACCATTGTTATTGTAACTCATAACATGCAGCAGGCACAGCGAATTGCCGATAAAACGGTGTTTATGTATTTGGGTGAAGTGAAAGAAGAAGGTACAACCGATACTATTTTTAATCATCCTAAAAACGAAATGACGGCGAATTACATCAGCGGTTATTTTGGTTAATTATTTATAAATTCATTTTTTCGCATAAAAATGTGTTTAGTGAGGAGTTTACTGTAAAAGGTAAACTCCTTTTATTTTAAATAGACTATCTGGAACACTATACCCAAATACACTTGAGTAATTATATACAGTCGTCACTTCGAGTAGATTTTTTGTAATGAAATGGAAGAAAATCGTATCGAGAAGTTTTGAATTGAAAGTTCTCGACAGGCTCAAACTGACGAAAGTTTGATAAATTCTGTGAGGCATAAAATTTCCGATAACCATTTGTTTTACATGTTTTTAATAACACCGACTAACTTTTCGGTTAATTTTTTCCGACTGAAATATTGCAGACCAATACCGTGAACTTTTAGTTTTTTTTGCTGATACTTTTCGTAACAATCTAAAATATATTGTTTCACATCTTCTAAATCATCGTAGTTAAAGTACTTGCCGGCGTTGGTATCTTTTATAATCTGTTCAACATCGCTTTCTTTGGGTCCAATAGCCAAAATAGGTCGCTCGGCAGCCATATACTCAAAAAGTTTACCGGGAATTATTCCAATAGTTTCATACGAATCAATTTCAATCAGCAGTAACATTTGCGAACTGCGTTGGTATTTCAGCGCTTCGGTATGCGATACATATCCTAATATGTTTAAATAACGATCTAATTTAAATTCTGTAATGGTTTCAATAATTTCCGAACTTACTTTACCAATTAGCTGCAATTGAAAATCGGTACGAAACGATTCATTTTCTTTCAAAATTTCCTTTAATGCTTTCCAAAGAATACGCGGATTTCTTTTTGACAATAACGAACCAATATGACTGATTGTGAATTTGGTATCTAAAGCTGGTTTTTCAATGGTTTCAATGTCGTAGCCGTTGGTAATTACATGAATTTGTCTTTGAGTGATTTGGGCAAATTCCTTTTTTGTTGTGCTGCTTGTGGTAAGAATGGTATCGGCTTTTGTTAAAACTTCTTTTTCTAAATCTTTATGTTTTTGAGCCGATTTTTCGGTCAGTTTCAATTCTTTATGATACCCGATGGATGTCCACGGATCACGAAAATCAGCAATCCATTTAACAGCAAACCTTTTCTGCAATTCCAAACCAATTAGGTGCATGCTGTGTGGCGGACCTGTTGTAATAATTACATCTACCGCACTGGTTTTTATGTAATTTGATAAATAGTCAACCGATGGTTTTACCCAGCCTACACGCGCATCGGGTATAAAAAAGTTACCTCGAATATAAAGTAGCATTTTTTCTGCAAACGATTGTTTTTTTTCTGCTTTTATAATGCCCGAACTTATCGTGGTAGTACTTTTTTTAGAAAAGATCGAAGCCAGTTTATATGGCTCTTTAATTGGTTGTTTTAGTATTTTGACTTTTTTATTTACCTCATTTTCTAATTCCTGATCAATTATCGGGTAGGTGGCATTTTCGGGCACATATACAATTGGCTCAATGTCAAAATCGGGCAGATACTTTACAAATTTTAACCAACGTTGCACACCCGGACCACCTGCCGGAGGCCAATAATACGCTATGATAAGTACTTTTTTCATAATTTGTGCTTTTATAAACTAGTATTAAATTATCTAAGCGTGTTCGAGTAATAACCTGCTTCATGTTCTAGATAATTATCATAGTAATTGCTTTTTTTAGATTCTAACAAATAAGTTGCTCTCAACGGTATTAAATGAAAATCATAATAAATGTATGAATCTATCTTTTTTAAAGTTTCTTTGTTTTCAAAAATATTTTTTAACGGCTTATGATAGAAACTATTTACAAAAAAGAAATCGTCTGCTTGGTACATATGAATTATTTCATGGGCAATTACTTGATTAAATGAAGACCTCTGTGATAAATACGCTTCATTAAATGTTATATGTCCTGCTGTAGCATAAGCATAGTCACTACCAGATGGGTCGTTTCTTCTAAAAATAAATTGTCCATAATTTAAAGAAGATTTTGCATCGAATCTAAATCTAGTAAAAGCATCAATGGTATAAACAGCAGAAATAGGCATTACTTTATACTGAACTTTAAACTCATCTTTTGTGTGAAATTCAATTCTATTAAAACCAACCGTTAAATTCCATTGTTCCCAAAAATCTCTGTTATTTGCCGCATTCTCTTTTATAGAATTGCCTGCCGCATTCACAAATTTTGATGTCCAATATAATTTCCAATCTTCTTCTTTCCAAGCGTGTCTAATAATACGTTTGCTTTCAAAAGTAACATATCCTCCCAAAGCTCCCTGCCAAAGCCCTTTTAAAAGAACTTTACCAAATTTCTCTTCAGGTTTTTTATTTATCACAGCACCAATTGCTCCTGTAATTCCACCGAATCCTACGTTATATAGTGCGGCTTCTGTATCATTTGATTGAGAATAGGAGGAGGAAATAGGTAAAAGCACAATTAAAAATAATATTTTCTTTTTCATCTTTTAGTAAAAATTTTATAAAATTTAAAATATTATAAAAGTAGTTTCATTATACCTTTTCTACATTTTTCATACTGATTAAACTAATCTGGCTAAATATGTTCCTGCAAAAACTCCGATTAATCCTAAAACAATTGAAAGACTTAAATAGGTTGCAAAGTTAAAATATTGCTGCGTTTGTATCATTTTAAACAAATCTAACGAAAAGGTAGAAAAAGTAGTGAATCCGCCACAAAAACCAATTCCTAAAATCACAAATAACTGTTGTTGGTTTGCTGCGTATTTAACAAAAAGAAAGCCTAATAATAGGCTTCCTAATGTGTTTATTAATAGGGTTGCAACAGGAAATTCCTGATACGTTATGATCTTTCCAATCTCGTATCTGCAAACGGTTCCAATTGCGCCGGCTATTGCCAATCCTAAGATATTCATTATATATTCTGTACTTTTTCTTCGTTTTTGTTTCTAGTTGCAAAAAATATTCCCGCAACTACAATCAATAACGCAATGATTGATGTGATTAACGAAAGGGTGCTTCCGGTTTTAACAACCTCTGGTTCAAACGAAAACACAACTTTATGATTTCCTGCCGGGATATTCAAACCACGTAAGGTGTAATTTACTTCAACCATTTCGGCTGGTTTTCCATCAATTGAAATATTCCATCCTTTTGGATAATAAATTTCAGAAAAAACAGCAAATCCGTCTGCTTTATTATTGGTTTGATATTCTAACTTGTTTGGTTGGTAATTGGTCAGTTTAATTTGCGCCAGACTATCAGTATCAAAAGTCGTTTTAGGTACATTAACCGTATTGTAAACCAACGCAGTTTCTTTTGATTTAAACGATTTCATTGCTGCCATCATTTCATCGGCATTCGCAACTTT
>JBEBXO010000073.1:0-12566 GCA_040391585.1 Paenimyroides ummariense
AAAATAAATCTGTGTATGAAAATTATTTGGTGGTGTCATAGAAATCGAAGTGACGAAACTCGTAAAACAATCACATAATTAGAACTTCTAATCGTTTTTTTTTAGTCTTTCGAACGCTAAAGTTTTAAAAAAAACTTGTAGGTATTACAAAAATCAAATACTGAAAATCTGACAAAAAATGAGTAAAAAACAAGACATATTAACTGCTGCTTTGAACCTGTTTACCGAACAAGGTGCAAGAGCGACTTCAACCAAATCTATTGCGTTGGAAGCTGGTGTGTCTGAAGCACTTATTTTCAAACATTTTGGAACAAAAGACAATTTGTTGGAAGATTTAATCAAAAAAGGGTATGTGGAAGCTGTGCGCATTACCAATCATTTTTTAAATGCAGAAAAAGAAAGTGACTTTTTAGCGCAGTTTATCGAATTACCCTTGCATTTAGTGACCAATCAATTTGATTTTTGGCGCATGCAGTATAAAATTTTACCACTCAATCAGATTGCACAACATTACCACATCAATTTTATGAAACCCAGTCGTAATCGGTTGATTGAAACTTTTAAAGCTTTAAATTACCCACAAGCCGAAACCGAAGCTGAAATTGTTTTATTGTTGATTGATAATCTGTGGAAAAGCTTTGTTTCCGAAAGGTTATCAGCTAAAACTTGTGAAGAAATAATCCTACTTTTAAAAAAGAAATATGGGGTGTAAAAAATATTGAGAGGGTATAAAAAACTTTCTTTCTACAAAATTTCCTATCTACAACTTTTTGAAGCATCTCTAAATTTAACGTACCTTTGTAGTTAAAATTTTCAACGATGGCAACAAAGGAAAAAGTAAAAAAAGAAACCCCGTTAATGCAGCAATACAATCAGATAAAAGCGAAATATCCCGATGCGTGTTTGTTGTTTCGAGTGGGCGATTTTTACGAAACCTTTGGCGAAGATGCCGTTCGTACCGCAAAAGTTTTGGGCATTACTTTAACCAAACGCGGAGCCGGATCAAGCAGTGAAACCGAATTGGCTGGTTTTCCGCATCACTCCTTAAATGTATATCTTCCTAAATTAGTAAAAGCAGGTTTGCGCGTGGCAATTTGCGATCAGTTAGAAGATCCCAAAATGACCAAAACCATTGTAAAACGTGGAGTTACCGAGTTGGTTACACCGGGTGTCGCCATTAACGATGAAGTATTACAATCAAAAAGTAACAACTTTTTAGCTGCACTTCATTTTGGTAAAAAAAACATCGGAATTGCTTTTTTAGATGTATCAACCGGCGAGTTTTTAACGTCGCAAGGTAACGAAGAATACATCGATAAATTGTTACAGAATTTTAAACCGAGTGAAGTTTTAGTTCAAAAGGGAAATAAAAATCATTTTCTGCATCATTTTGGAAGTGACTTCAACTTGTTTTATTTAGAAGATTGGATTTTTAAAGACGATTATGCCAACGAAAGTTTAACCAATCATTTTAAAACCAATTCGTTAAAAGGATTTGGTATTGATGAGTTACAAGAAGGTATTATTTCGTGCGGGGCTATTTTATACTATCTTTCTGAAACACAACATAATAAAATTCAACATATAACGAATATTCAGCGAATTGCCGAAAATGCGTATGTGTGGATGGATCGATTTACGATTCGAAATTTAGAATTGTACGGTTCAGCCAACGAAAATGCCACTACCCTATTAGATGTGATCGATAAAACATTGTCACCTATGGGCGGACGTTTGCTAAAACGCTGGTTGGCATTACCTTTAAAGGATATTGATGCTATTAACAAGCGATTTGATGTAGTGGATTATTTCAAAGAAAATTCAGATGTTTTACAGGATTTTCAATACCAAATCAAACAGATTTCCGATTTAGAACGATTGATTTCTAAGCTGGCTACCGGAAAAATTTCTCCTCGTGAATTCGTTATATTAAAAGAAAGTTTAGATGCGATTATTCCGTTAAAAGAATCGGCTTTACAATCTAAAAACGATGCGTTGAAAGTTATTGGCGATAATTTACACGCTTGTGAATTGCTGCGAGAAAAAATTTCTACTACTATTTCTGCCGATGCTCCGGTGGCGTTAAACAAAGGAAATGCCATTGCAAACGGAGTTAATGAAGAATTAGACGAACTTCGGAATATTTCGCAATCGGGCAAATCATTTTTAGAAGCGATTGAACAGCGAGAAAGTGAAGCTACAGGAATTCCTTCATTGAAGGTAGCCTTTAACAATGTGTTTGGTTATTATATCGAAGTAAGAAATACACATAAAGATAAAGTTCCTGCAGATTGGATCCGCAAACAAACATTAGTGAATGCCGAGCGATACATTACCGAAGAATTAAAAGAATACGAAGCCAAAATTTTAGGTGCCGAAGAACGCATTTCTAAAATTGAAGCCGAAATTTATGAGAAATTCATAATGTGGTGTGCGCAGTATATTCAACCTGTTCAGCTCAATGCGCAATTGGTTGCTCAATTAGATTGTTTGCAATCGTACACGCAATTAGCTATTGAAAGTAATTATGTACGACCAGAATTGGAAGAAAGTTTTGTTTTAGAAATCAAAGATGGTCGCCACCCAGTTATTGAAAAGCAGTTACCTATTGGAACGCCTTACATTGCAAACGATGTGTATTTAGATACCGATTCGCAACAAATCATCATGATTACCGGACCAAATATGTCGGGTAAATCGGCTATTTTACGTCAAACAGCATTGATTGTTTTGTTGGCACAAATGGGTTGTTTTGTTCCCGCTGGTTCTGTGAGAATGGGCATTGTTGATAAGATTTTCACTCGTGTCGGCGCATCAGACAATATTTCTATGGGTGAATCTACTTTTATGGTAGAAATGAATGAAACTGCATCTATTTTGAATAATTTAACCAACCGAAGTTTGGTTTTGTTAGATGAAATTGGTCGGGGAACATCAACTTACGACGGTATTTCTATTGCTTGGGCAATTGCCGAATACCTTCACGAACATCCACAAAAAGCGAAAACACTATTTGCTACGCATTATCACGAATTGAACGATATGCACGAACAATTTGATCGTATCAAAAACTACAATGTATCGGTTAAAGAACTAAAAGACAATGTACTATTTCTACGAAAATTAGTTCCAGGCGGAAGTGCGCACAGCTTTGGTATTCATGTGGCAAAAATGGCTGGAATGCCGAATTTAGTTGTACAAAAAGCTCAGAAAATCCTTAAAAAATTAGAAGCAAGCCACAAAACAGAACATTCACAGGACGCGTTGAAACAAGACGATTTACAATTGTCTATTTTTAATTTAGACGATCCTATTTTGGAAGAAATCAGAGAAGAAATCGTGAATTTAGACATCAACACATTAACTCCGGTTGAAGCTTTAATGAAACTGAATGAAATCAAAAAAATGGTTATCAAAAAGTAAAATTACAATAAAACTCTATATCACACTATTATATTAAAATGGCACTCAAAAAAACAAGAACCTACCGTAGAACACGTTATTTACTGTACAAAGAAACATTAGTAGATTTTAAAGAACACTTTTGGGCTTTTGTAGGATCATTTGTAGGTTTGGGAACCATAAGTTATTTAAACTTTGAACTACTTTCAAAATACGATTTAACCTTATTAATAGGATCTTTCGGGGCAAGTTGCGTATTAATTTATGGCGCTATCGGAAGTCCGTTGGCTCAACCTAAAAACCTTTTTAACGGACATTTAATTTCTGCAATAATTGGTGTTACCTGTTACCAATTGTTGGGTGATTACGTTTGGATTGCAGGACCATTAGCCGTTTCACTTTCAATTATCGGAATGCAAATGGCAAAATCATTACATCCGCCTGGTGGTGCAACTGCCTTAATTGCGGTAACCGGTGGTCCGTCTATAACCAATTTAGGTTATGAATATGTTTTTTCACCAGTATTTACGGGCGTTTTCATCTTATTTATAGCGGCAATTATTTTTAACAATATTCCACATAAACGACAATATCCGGTAAAATCCTTTCCACGTTTGTACAGAAAAAAAGCAAGAATTAAATAAGTTCTTGCTTTTTTTATTTTATTTAAAATATCTAATGATCATTTTCTTACTTTTAATTAAAATAGTTCAAAATGAATTTTACAAAATTGGTACCTAACATATTCTATGAAAACATACAAGACGGAATTGAACTTTTTGTTGACTGTTTAACTTTTACAATGGGTTACAGCGATTTAAATTCTGCGAATCCTTGTTGTATTGTAGAAAAAGATAATTTACAGGTTTTTCTGCATCAAAATAAAGAATATGCCGATAAAGATCGACCTGAAATAAGGCTACATACAAACAATATTAACGAAGTGTATGAAAAAGTAGCAAACACGCACAAAAAATTCCTACATCCAAATCTTAAAGTGGTAACTATTAGACCTTGGGGCGCAAAGGAATTTGCCTTGATTGATGCTACAAATGTATGCGTAATTATTCAACAATGGTCATAATCAAAAATATAACACAAATGCCTCACAAAAAAAGTGTTGAAAATAACCACAAAAAATAATTAAAAATTGTAAAAAATCAACACAAATAATTTTCATTAAATCAATAACATATGCTATTTTTGCAGCTTAAAAACAACTAACAACAATAATGAGCACAACTAAAAAAATTCAATCGGCATTAATTTCTGTATTCGATAAAAACGGATTAGAGCCAATTGTTAAAGAATTGCATAAAAACAACGTAACTATTTATTCTACAGGTGGAACCGAAACTTTTATTAAAGAATTAGGTATTCCTGTTGTTCCGGTAGAAGATGTTACTTCTTACCCATCGATTTTAGGCGGGCGTGTAAAAACGTTACATCCAAAGATTTTTGGAGGAATTTTGAACCGTCAGGACAACGAAACCGATGTTCAACAAATGAAAGATTATGCTATTCCACAGATTGATTTAGTTATTGTTGATTTATATCCGTTTGAAAAAACAGTAGCATCGGGCGCAAGTGAAGCGGATATTATTGAAAAAATTGATATCGGTGGAATTTCATTAATTCGTGCGGGAGCAAAGAATTTTAAAGATACTGTGATTGTTGCATCGGTTGAAGAATATTCAACTTTCTTGAATTTTTACACTCAAGAAAACGGATCTACCACTTTAGAACAACGTAAATATTTGGCTGCAAAAGCTTTTCATACGTCATCACATTACGACGGAGCTATTTTCAATTATTTCAACCAAGAAATTGGTGAACCTATTTTAAAAATTAGTGAAAGCGAAGCACAAACATTACGTTACGGAGAAAACCCACATCAAAAAGGAACATTCTACGGAAATTTTGACGAATTGTTTGAAAAATTACACGGAAAAGAATTATCTTACAACAATTTATTAGACGTAGATGCAGCCGTTAATTTAATGAACGAATTTAAAGGTGATGCGCCTACTTTTGCAATTTTAAAGCATAACAACGCTTGTGGTGTGGCACAAAAACCAACTATGAAAGAAGCCTATTTGGCAGCTTTAGCAGGTGATCCTACATCGGCATTTGGTGGTGTTTTAATTGCAAACGGAAACATTGATAAAGAAACAGCCGAAGAAATTAACAAATTATTCTGCGAAATTGTAATTGCACCAAGTTATAATGCCGAAGCAATTACTGTTTTACAAGAAAAGAAAAATAGAATTATATTAGTCATAAAAGATATAGAATTACCTAAAACACAGGTTCGTACGTGTTTAAACGGTATTTTATTTCAAGATAAAGACAATGTTACAGATACTAAAGAACACTTAACAAACGTTACTACTTTGGTGCCTAATAACGATCAAGTTGAAGATTTATTGTTTGCATCGAAAATTTGCAAGCACACTAAATCAAACACTATTGTTTTGGCAAAAAACAAACAGTTATGTGCCTCTGGTACAGGACAAACATCTAGAGTTGATGCGTTGCGTCAGGCTATTGAAAAGGCAGGTTCTTTCGAGTTTGATTTAAACGGAGCTGTAATGGCAAGCGATGCGTTTTTCCCTTTCCCTGATTGTGTGGAAATTGCTAAAAATGCTGGTATTACTGCTGTTATTCAACCAGGTGGATCAATTAAAGACAATTTAAGCATTGATTATTGTAACGAAAACCAAATGGCAATGGTAACCACAGGTATTCGTCACTTTAAACATTAAAATATAACAGAATAGTTTAACTTAATACCCTTTAAAATTTATATGGGATTTTTTGATTTCATGACCGAGGATATTGCAATGGACCTTGGTACTGCAAATACTTTAATAATACATAACGGAAAAGTTGTAGTAGACAGCCCTTCTATTGTAGCTCGCGATCGTGTTTCGGGCAAGATAATTGCTGTAGGTAAAGAAGCCAGCTTAATGCAAGGAAAAACACATGATAACATTAAAACTATTCGTCCGTTAAAAGATGGTGTTATTGCAGATTTCGATGCTTCAGAAAAAATGATCAATTTGTTCATTAAAAGCATACCTGCATTAAAAAAGAAATTATTTACACCAGCATTACGTATGGTTGTTTGTATTCCGTCTGGAATTACAGAGGTTGAAATGCGTGCCGTTAAAGAATCGTGTGAACGTGTAAACGGTAAAGAAGTATATTTAATACACGAACCTATGGCAGCAGCTATTGGTATTGGTGTTGATATTATGCAGCCAAAAGGTAACATGATTGTTGATATAGGTGGTGGTACTACCGAAATTGCTGTTTTGGCATTAGGCGGTATTGTTTGTGATAAATCGGTTAAAATTGCCGGTGATGTTTTTACAAACGATATTATTTACTATATGCGTACACAACACAATTTATTTGTAGGTGAAGGAACTGCCGAAAAAATTAAAATTGAAATTGGTGCTGCCATTGAAGATTTAGATCAGGGACCGGAAGATTTAATGGTTCAAGGTCGTGACTTGTTAACAGGTAAACCAAAACAGGTAAACGTATCTTACAGAGAAATTGCCAAAGCGTTAGATAAATCTATTCAGCGTATTGAAGATGCCGTAATGGAAACATTATCGCAAACTCCACCAGAATTAGCTGCCGATATTTACAACACAGGTATTTATTTAGCAGGTGGTGGGTCTATGTTAAGAGGTTTGGATAAACGTATCTCTCAAAAAACAGATTTACCGGTTTATATTGCAGAAGATCCTTTACGTGCAGTTGTTCGTGGAACAGGAATCGTAATTAAAAATATAGAAAAGTTCAAAAGCATCCTTATAAAATAATACCGCAAATTCAGTATGCAGCAAATCATATATTTTATAACAAAAAACAGTACTAAACTACTGTTTTTGCTGCTTTTAGTAGTTTCATTGTATTTAACGGTACAAACGCACTCGTATCATCAAAGTCAAATGCTGCACAGTGCCAATTTTGTTTCCGGTACTATATATGAAAAAACCAACAGCATTACAGAATACTTACATCTAAAAGACGAAAATAACCGCTTGGCAGAAGAAAATGCCAAAATGAAACAGATTCTGTACAACAGTCAACTTATTATTGACAGTACTTTTGCTGTAAATCCTGAAATACGTTTTGCACAAGATTACAAATTGTTTCAGGCTAAAATCATTAAAAATTCTTTTTTTAAAAAAGATAATTATTTAACCATTAAAGGTGGTAAAGCAAACGGTGTAAAAAAAGATATGGGTGTAATTAACTCTAAAGGAGTGATAGGTATTGTTGAAAATGTTTCAAAAAATTACGCTACCATACAAAGCATACTAAATACACAAACAAAAATTAGTGCCAAATTAAGTAACACCAACCATTTTGGAACTATTACCTGGGACGGTAAAAATACCGGTTACGTGCAATTAATGGATATTCCTAAACTGGCTGTATTGCGCAAAGGTGATTCTATTGTAACAGGCGGAATTTCTACAATTTTCCCTGAAAATGTTCCTGTAGGAGTAGTTGACAAGGTTTTTACATCTAAAAACTCGAATTTTTACACAATTAATGTGCGCTTGTTTAACGACATGACCAACATTAGCTCGGTTTATTTAATTGAGCATGTTCATATAAAAGAAATTACCGAATTAGAAGAAGAAACAGTAAGCGATGAATAATACCACTATTTTAAATACATTCCGTTTTATTGTTCTTGTTTTTTTTCAGGTGACAGTATTTAATAACATCCACTTTTTTGGATTTGTAACCCCCTATCCGTACATTTTATTTATCCTTTTATATCCGTTAAACACCAACCGACATTTATTTTTAATTTTAAGTTTTGTGTTAGGGCTGATTTTGGATATTTTTAATAACTCGGGTGGCGTGCATACAACAGCTTGTATTACACTAGCATTTGTACGAGAAAACCTGTTAAAAATGGCATTTGGTTACAGTTACGAATTTCATATGATGCGCATTACCGATAAAATTTCATCAGAATTGGTCACTTATGTAATAACCAGTGTTTTAATACATCACACTATATTAATTAGTTTAGAAATTTTAAACTTTAATTTTATTTTAGAGATTTTACTGCGTATTATCACATCATCTGCCTTTACAATAATCCTAATATTTTTAATTATCGGATTAATTAAATCGCCGCGCAAATGAGAAAGCTTTTGTTTCCCATCATTGTAACTACTGCCACAATAATCATTGTGGCGCGGTTGTTTTATTTACAAATTGTAGATGATTCTTTCTTAAAAAAAGCCGACATTAATGCCTTAAAAATCGCTTACGAATATCCTGAACGCGGTTATATTTACGATCGTAACGGGCAGCTTATGGTTGCAAACCAACCTAGTTACGACATCATGGTTATTCCTAATGAGGCAAAAAATATTGATACTTTAGAAATTTGTACCATTTTAGAAATTACAAAAGACGAGTATATTAAAAAATTAGAAAAGGCAAAAGTATATTCTCCCCGTCTACCATCGGTTTTTTTAGCCCAATTAACTAAAACCGAATTCGCTGCTTTTCAAGAAAAAATTCGTCATTTTAAAGGATTTTATATTCAGAAACGTAATTTACGTGACTATCAGGTAGATTTTGGTGCAAATGTTTTTGGATACATTCGCCAGATCAATGAAATGGAACTAGAAAAACGTCCGTACTACAAATCGGGCGAATTAATTGGTATGCGTGGTGTGGAACAAGCTTACGAAGAAGATCTACGAGGAATTAGAGGAGTTCATTACATTCAAAAAGATAAATTTAACAAAGAAATTGGTCCTTTTAAAGAAGGTATTTACGATACCGTTGCCGTAAAGGGAAATGATGTTACCATTACTATTGATAAAAATTTACAAGAATACGGCGAAGAATTAATGATTCACAAACGTGGTGGAATTGTTGCTATTGAACCTAAAACGGGCGAAATTTTGGCTTTAGTTACCGCTCCGTCGTACGATCCGGGATTACTTGTGGGTAGAGATCGATCTAAAAATTATGTAAAAATAGATAGTATTCCAGGCAAACCTTTTTTTGATAAAGTACTTCAAGGACAATTTGCTCCTGGTTCTCCTTTTAAAATTTTAACCAGTTTAATTGGTTTGCAAGAAGAAGTTATCGATACCGAAACTCGTTTCGCATGCAGCCACGGTTTTTATCTAGGCGGTCGATTTATTAAATGTCACGATGCTGGAAATTGGAACCTTCATCCTGCAATAGCTTTATCGTGCAATACCTATTTTTCGCAAGCCTATCTTCGAATTGTAGGTAAATATCCAACATCATCGCAAGGTGTAGATGCATGGAAATCGCATTTGGAAAGTTTTGGTTTAGGACAATACATGGGCTACGATTTACCATCGGGACAAAAAGGAAGAATCCCAGGATCTGATCTTTACAATAAAGTATATAAAGGTTGGAACTGGAAAGGCGCTACCATTGTATCAAACGCAATTGGTCAGGGCGAAGTGGAAATGACGCCTATACAACTTGCTAATGTAATGTGTGCCGTAGCAAATGAAGGATTCTACTACACCCCACACATCATCAAAAAAATAGAAAACAAACAAATAGACAAATCTTTTGTTCAGAAAAAACAAACCACTATAGATAGGCAACATTTTCGTCCGGTAATTGAAGGTTTGGCAGAAGTTTACCGCACAGGAACTGCAAGTAGGTTACAAGTTCCCGATATTGCAATTTGCGGAAAAACCGGAACTGTAGAAAACTTTGCAACCGTAGATGGCGAAAAAACAAAATTAAAAGATCACTCTGTTTTTTTAGCTTTTGCCCCTAAAGAAAATCCCAAAATTGTTGTTGCGGTGTTTATTGAAAACGGTGGATTTGGAGCAACTTGGGCAGGTCCTATTGCCTCTTTAATGATTGAAAAATATCTGAAAGGCGAAATTACCCGTACCGATTTAGAAAAACGTATGCTAGAAGGCGATTTATCTGCAAATTACATTTTAAAAGATATATCAGACAAACAGAAAGAAGAGAAAGACCGCTTAAAACGATTAGAAAAAGAGCGTTTATTAAAATTAAAAGCCAAACAAAATGGTAAAAACTAAACATTTAGCAAACCAAAGCGTTATTGCCAATGTAGATTGGTTGAGCATTTTTTTATATACCGTGCTTGTTATTTTTGGTTGGATGAACATTTATTCGGCTTCTTTACCATTAGAAGAAACATCTATTTTCGATCTAAGCCAAACATACGGAAAGCAATTGCTATTCATTGGTTTAACCATTCCTGTAATCATTGTAATTTTATCTTTAGATGCCAAAGTGTACGAAAAATATTCGCTCATATATTACCTCATAGGTATTTTACTGTTAATGGGATTGTTTGTTTTTGGAAAAACCATTAAGGGACAAACCAACTGGTATCAGTTTGGTGGAATTAGTATGCAGCCGTCTGAATTTGCAAAAATGGGTACAGCTTTGTTTCTTTCAAAATACATTACCGAAAGCCAAACAACCTTTCAAACTATTAAAGAACAAGCCATTGCAATGGGAATCATCTTTCTACCTGTTGCTTTTATTATGTTGCAGCCCGATGCTGGTTCTGCCATGATTTTTTCTGTTTTTTTCTTGGTTTTGTATCGTGAAGGTTTTCCTGGCTGGTATTTATGGACAGGCTTTTTTGCCATACTTTTGTTTATACTGGCATTGGTAATAAAACCCGTTTTTCTTATTTTATTAATAATTATAGGTTGTGTAATACATTTTTTCTACAACAAAACCATTAGTAGAAATCCATTTATATATGCCATTTTAGCTATAATAATGTGTGGTTTTGTTTTTTCTGTTGATTATGTTTTTGATAATGTTTTAGAAGCGCATCAAAAAGATCGAATCAATGTGTTATTAGGCGATGAAGTTGATATGAAAAAAGAAGGCTACAACCTTAATCAGGCAATGATTGCTATTGGTTCTGGCGGATGGATTGGCAAAGGATTTTTAGAAGGTACACAAACAAAAGGTGGCTTTGTACCAGAACAACATACCGATTATATTTTTACAACAGTGGGTGAAGAATGGGGATTTGTAGGATCGCTCATCGTTGTTGCTTGTTTTATAACGCTTATATTGCGAATTGTTTATTTAGCCGAAAAACAGAAAAATACTTTTGCACGAATTTACGGTTATTGTGTTGCAGCCATACTTTTTATGCACTTTTTTGTAAATATATCTATGTTAATTGGTATATTTCCAACTATTGGTGTGCCATTACCGTTTTTCTCTTACGGTGGATCAAGCTTAATAGCCTTTACCCTTTTATTGTTCATTTTTTTAAAGCTTGATGCAAATAAAGTAAACGAATGGTAAACTGGTATTATTTTTGTTAATTCCAGAAATAAATTTTAATTTTATAAAAAATTTACAAAATGAAAAAAATTGTTTTAGTAGCTTGTGGTGTAATGGGTATTAGTTTTACAATGCACGCACAAGTTAGCGCAACTGTACAACCAAATAACACTGCGGTTACACAAACAGTTGCTACAGATACCCTGCAAGCTTTACCTGTTATAGAACAAGAGAATGCAACTACTGCCGCTGTAGAAGCTTCAACCATTGCTGCTGCTGAAAAAGCTAAAGCAAATTACGAAGAAGAAATTTTAAAAGCCGAAAAGGCAAAACAAGAAGCAGAAGAAAAATTGGCAAAGCAAGAAGCGAAAGCTGCCAAAAATGCAAAGAAAAAAGCCGAAGCTGAAGCAAAAGCTGCTCAAAAAAAACAAAAAGAATTTGAAAAAGAGCAAAAGCAAAAAATGAAAGCTGAAAAAAAAGCAGCTAACAAAGAAAAAGCAATTGCCAAAGCAGAAGGTAATTTAAAAAAAGCAGAAAATAATTTGCGCAAGGCAGAAATGAAGTTAGAAGAAGCTAAAAACGATTTCGAGCGTAAAAAATTAAAAAACAAAATGGATTTTGAGAAAGAAATTAAAGAAAAATCCAAACTTGTTAAAATGGAAACAAAAGTTTCTGAACTTAAACTAAAAGTTAACAAACAAGAACTTGAGCTTAAAAAAGCACAGTTGAAATAAATTAAAACGACCTTGAAAATTCAAGGTCGTTTTTTTATGACACTATCCCATCAAGTGTGTAAGTTAAAAAGTTAGGGCTTGGATTTTATAACC
>JBEBXO010000074.1:0-12224 GCA_040391585.1 Paenimyroides ummariense
TTCATAATTTATAGTTTTTTGGTTGGTTAATAGCATAAAAACTCGGTTGGTAACAACTGGGTTTTTTTGTTTTTCTATAACTTTGGAATAGATATTGTTTTGTATCTTTCGTAAAAATTGAAAAATATGAAAAATACTTTTTTAACCTTTTTGGTTCTCTTTATAACAACGCTTGGTTACGGGCAGTCATCTGCTTTTAAGTCGGGCGAATATTTTAAGTTTCAAGTATCTTACGGTTTTATAAATGCAGGTATTGCCACATTAGAATTAAAAGAAACAACATATAATGGTAAAAGTGTATATCATGCAAAAGGCGATGGTCATACAACCGGTTTGTCGAAAACTTTTTTTAAGGTAAAAGATGATTATCAAAGTTATTTTGATAAATCAACGGGGCAACCTTATCGTTTTATTAGAAAAATTAATGAAGGTGGTTACACCAAAAACCAAGAAGGATTTGTAAACTATAAAAACAATACCGTATTACTTAAAGATTACAAAGCAAAAACAGAACGATCTTATAATGTAAATGCAAAAATTCAAGATGTTATTTCATCGTTTTACTATTTGCGTAATCATGACAAGTTAAACAGTATTAAAGCAGGCGAAAGTATACAGATTGATATGTTTTTTGACGATGAAATCTTTAAATTTAAACTAAAATTTATGGGTTATGAGAAAATTAAAACTAAATTTGGTACGGTTAACAGCATGAAGTTCCGTCCGTATGTACAGTCGGGCCGTGTTTTTAAAGAAGAAGAAAGTTTAACTCTTTGGGTTTCAAATGATGAGAACAGGGTTCCGTTAAAAATTCAGGCAAGTTTACTGGTAGGTTCTTTAAAAGCAGAGTTAATTCAATATAAAAATTTAAAAACCCCTTTGAAAGTCGTAAAATAATGGAAATTTCAAACGAACGCAAGCAAAAAATAGAAGCATTACAAGATAAATTTACTAAAATAGATCAAAAATTAGATACGCATTTAGAAGGGCTGTTGTGGCAAAAACCAATTACTTATTGGGATTACATTCAAACCGATGCGCTACTTAATTTACAAATTCAGCGATCAACCTTACCAGATGAAATGGTTTTTATCATGTACCATCAGGTAAACGAATTGTTGTTTAAAATGATCTTGTGGGAAATGGAACAGGTATGTTTTGCCGAAAATTTAACCACACCGTTTTTTACAGAACGTTTAGGTAGAATAGCGCGTTACTTTGATATGTTAACCACATCGTTTACCATTATGGGCGACGGAATGGAAACAGAACAGTACCTTAAATTCCGCAATACATTAACACCTGCAAGCGGATTTCAAAGTGCGCAATATCGTTTGATAGAATTTGCTTCAACCGATTTAATTAATCTGATTGATGCCCGTTACCGCGAAACTATCGACAGAAATACGCCTTACGAACATGCCTTTGAGCACATGTACTGGCAGGCTGCGGGTAAAGATTACAAAACAGGGAAAAAATCGTATTTAATTAATGAATTCGAAAAAAAATACAAAAAAGAATTCATTGATTTTATGCAAAAATACAATACCACAAACCTTTGGCAAAAGTTCAAACAGCTTCCAGTAGAAGATCAGCAGAACGAAGATTTACGTGCCGCAATGCGTCATTACGATAAAACGGTAAATATTACATGGGTTATGGGACATTTCAACGCTGCCAAAAAATATATTGAAAGTGAAGCAGGTCCGCAGGAAGCAACCGGTGGAAGCGATTGGAAAAAATACATGCTGCCACAGTATCAGCGAAGAATTTTCTTTCCGGAATTATGGAGTGAAGAAGAATTGGCAAACTGGGGTAAAGACGCTTTGTAATGAATTTTTTTAAGCTTATATTATCACTAACAGTTTTTTCGGTACTTTTTGCGTGCAATAAAAAGGAGTCAGAACCAGAATTTGCCGAAGTAGTAGTAAAAAACAAAGAAGAAGTTAAACCAGAATTTGCGTATGGTTTTTCTTTGAACGAATATCATATGGAACGTGATACCGTTGAACGTGGAGATAATTTAAGTTTGATATTGGCGCGCCATAATTACGATGCTACCGAAATTCATGATATTGTTGGTAAAGTAAAAGATTCGTTTGATGTTCGAAAGATTAAAGCAGGTAAAACATTTACGCTTTTAAAATCAAAAGAAACCATACCTAAATTAGAAATTTTAATTTACGAACCCGATAAAATGGGTTTTCAAGTGATTGATTTTCGCGATTCTATTCACGCTTACACCGTTAATTACCCTATATCGTACAAGATAAAGACTGTTGCAGGTGAAATAGAAGGATCTTTATCGGCATCTATACAAAAAGAAGGATTAGATCCTGGTTTGGCAGCTGGTTTGGCAAAACGTTTCGCATGGACAGTAGATTTCTTTAAGTTTAAAAGTGGCGATAAATTTGCTATTTCGGTAAAAGAAAAGTTTATTAACGATTCTATTTATGTGGGAACCGAAGAAATTTTAGGTGCTTATTTCAATTACAACGGAAAAGATGTTTATGGTTTTCCATACAAGCAAGAAGGCGAAAAAGAAGCGCAGTTTTTTGATGAAAACGGAAAGCAAATGCGTACCATGTTTTTAAAATCGCCTTTAAAATATTTTACTATAACATCAAAGTTTTCTAAAAACAGGTTTCATCCCGTTCAAAAACGATTTAAAGCCCACAACGGTACCGATTATGCCGCACCACACGGTACACCTATTATGACAACCGCAGCAGGTGTAGTTGTTGAAACCGGAAGAACATCGGGTAACGGTAATTATGTAAAAGTAAAACACAACAACATGTACAGTACGCAGTATTTGCACATGTCTAAAATATTGGTTCGTCGCGGACAAAATTTAGCACAAGGGCAGGTAATTGGTAAAGTGGGTAGTACCGGTTTGGCAACAGGTCCGCATGTTTGTTATCGTTTTTGGAAAAACGGTGTACAGGTCGATCCTTTAAAACAAAAATTACCCACGTCACTGGCTATGGACAGTAAAGATATTTCTAATTATCTTGCACAGATAAAACCAGTGAAAAAAGCGATAGAAGACAAACTTCAAGAAAAATTTGAAAATTAATGTCATTACCAAAAAATAACCCTACCGAAACACAAGCCTGGAAACAGTTGCGTGAACATTTTTACGAAGTTCAGTTTGTAAAGATGCAACAGCTTTTTAACGAGAATCCAGCGCGTGTAAATGATTTTAATATAGTTTGGAACGATTTTTTAGTCGATTTTTCAAAAAACAGAATTACCACTAAAACAATTGATTTGTTAGTTCAACTGGCAGATGAATTAGATTTAAAAGCAGGAATTAATGCGCTTTTAAACGGCGAAACCATCAATGAAACCGAAGGTAGAAAAGTACTGCATACCGATTTAAGAAAAGAAGCACCAAATCAAACAGAAGAAGTCGCGGCAGCATTAAATCAAATTCAGCAATTTACGGAAAGCGTGATTTCGGGTAATTTTAAAGGATCGACCGGAAAAGCGTTTACAGATGTTATAAATATTGGAATTGGTGGTTCAGATTTAGGTCCGAAACTGGTTACCGAAGCCTTGGCAGATTATAAAAACCACTTAAACGTTCATTATATATCAAACATTGATAATGATAGTATAGAATGTTTAAAAGGCAAACTAAACCCAGAAACTACTTTAGTTGTAATAGTTTCAAAAACATTTACAACATTAGAAACTATTAGCAATGCAGATATTTTTAAAAATTGGTTGTTGCAAAATGGTTTAAAAGCCGAAAATCATATCGTGGCGGTTTCATCAAATATTTCAGAAGCGGTAAAATACGGTATTGAGATTAAAAATATATTTCCCATGTGGGATTATGTGGGCGGACGTTATTCATTATGGAGTGCCGTTGGTTTAAGTACGGCTTTGGCAGTTGGTTATGCTAATTTTGCCAAACTTTTAAAAGGTGCCAACCAAATGGATCAGCATTTTGCAAACACGCCTTTTAAAGAAAATATTCCGGTTATTTTAGCTTTACTATCTATTTGGTACAACAATTTTTTCTGTTTTGAAACCGAAGCGGTTATTCCGTATGTTGATAAGTTAAAAATGTTACCAGCTTATTTGCAGCAGGTAGTTATGGAAAGTAACGGTAAAAGTGTTGATAGATTAGGAAAACCGGTTAATTACGAAACAGGAACCATTGTTTGGGGCGAAGTGGGTACAAACTCACAACACGCCTTTTTTCAGTTGTTTCACCAAGGAACAAAAATTATTCCGACCGATTTTATTGGTTTCATAAACCCATTTTATCCAAGTGATTTGCACAATTTGTTAATGGCGAACTTTTTTGCTCAAACCGAAGCATTGATGAATGGTAAAGAAGGAAGTTACCATACAGATGACGATACCGACAAAAACGCTGTTTATAAGGAATTCAAAGGAAATCGACCATCAAATACCATTTTAATTGATAAGCTAACACCTGAATCGTTAGGTAGTTTGTTGGCATTGTACGAACATAAAACCTTTGTACAAGGTTTTGTTTGGAACATTTACAGTTTTGACCAATTTGGTGTAGAATACGGAAAGGTGCTAGCAAACAACATTAAAACCGAATTGCAGGCTAACGAAATAAAGAAACACGATTGTTCAACTGCTTTTCTGCTGAATCATTACTTAAAAAACAAACAATAATAAAAAACTCTGACAAAGTTCAAAACTTTGTCAGAGTTCCAACTTTCACTATTATTAAGTTACGTACTCCTATTTTTTCTTTTCAATATAACCTTCATTTTCAAGAATCATTAATAAGGAATCTGTTGTAATTCCTTTCTCCGAATTAAAGTTTAAACTAATTAAGGCTGATGTTCCTTTGTAATCCTTTTTTTCTGGACTGATAATTTCTAAAATTTCTTTGGTATTGTAATAGTTGGCTTTTATAACATATATTGTATCAACAGCAGCGGTGTATTCTATAATTTTTGGATCAAACAGATTTAAAAATTGTTTTTGCTCAACAGATAATTTATATGTTTTTGTTTCTATTTCAATATTATCAACATTGAAAAGATAATAAGATCCATCAATAATAAAAAAGGCTATAAAATTCCAAAGGGCATGATACAAACAACCTAACCAAAAGTTAAATCGAACACGTAAATACGACATTATTGAACCGCCGATTATTTGTGTTATAACTAAAACGGGAGCTAAAATATAAATCCAAATACTTGTAAATTCATAGTTGGTAATATGAACAAATCCAAATGCTAAAACAGAGCTATAAAAGAGGATTGGATAAAATTTATTCCAAACATTTTCATTAAATAGATAGGTTAAGAAGCCTGTTCTTCGTAAAAAATACCTGAAAAATAATTCTTCGATAAAAGGAATCAATAAAACAAATAGAAAGAATGATGTTGCTATGTTATAAGAATCGGTAAAAGTTTCTTCTAAAACAACATATTTATCAACCACATTTATTATCGGAAAATAAAAAATTAGTAACGCTAATTCTGCCAAAAAAAGCGTTAAAAACACTTTCCATTTATTAGATGAGGTGTCGCGTAAATCTTTAGGATGTTTAATAAACTGCCAAAAATCAAGTAATATCTGTTTCATTAAAAATTGAATTTTTGCAAATATAAACCTTAAAACAAACTTCCTTGTACTTCTTTGGGTTTACCAAGTAAAGGAAACTCTTTATAAACCTCGTATTGCTTAATTTGTGGGTTAAATTTTCGTAAACTTAAATGAGTAACAGGAAACCAAATATCTATATTTTGAAACATTTGTTGAGCAATTTGTAATTGTTTTTGATTTAATTGTCTGCCTATGGTTAAATGCGGTGTTGTTGTTTGATGCTCTTTTTTCATCGTTGTCACTTCATTTAAAATTTGTTTCATAATAGATGACATTTTATCAACGGATTCCTCACTTGGTTTTATATAAAAAGCACCATTATTATATTGGTTAAAACTGTTACAATGTACTTTAAACGGTTCAATTTCAGATGCAATACGTTCTAATTGTTTAAAAAATCGATCTTCTTGTGATCCTTCGCTAAAAAATTCAAAAATAGAAAAATGTGCCAATGCATTTTTACTTTTAAAACTTCCGGCTTTGGCTGCTAAATTCAATTTCATCTCTTTAACTAATGTAATTGTTTGAACATCTGGCATAAAAACAACCGAATATTTATTCATATCATTTTTTTTATTCAAATATCGCAATAACCTTTTAATTAAAGAATTAAAGCCGGTTTTTAATTAAATAATTGCGAATTTTTAAATAACTTTACCCTCAAACAATTTTTTAAAAATGAACAACACACTTAAAGTTTCTGTGAATAAAGAACACTACTTTGATTTTACAGAAGAGCAAATGCAAACTGTTGATGCAGTGAGCTTGGATCAAAAAAACTTTCATGTGTTACACAACAATACTTCGTATCATGCCGAAGTTGTGAACACCGATTTCATCAACAAAACATATACAGTAGTTGTAAATAACAACGAGTATGTAGTGTCTATTGCCAACCATTTAGATCAATTAATTAAAGAAATGGGCTTTGAAGTAGGTAAGGCAAAAGTGGTTAATGCCATTAAAGCACCTATGCCAGGTTTAATTTTAGAAATCAGTGTAACTGTTGGTCAGGAAGTTAATGAAGGTGATAATTTATTGATTTTAGAAGCCATGAAAATGGAGAACAGTTTCGATTCTCCTCGTGCAGGAGTAATAAAATCGATCGCTGTTGAAAAAGGACAAGCAGTAGATAAAGGACAATTGTTAATTGAATTTGAGTAAAAATTTCATAGAAAAAAGAAAGTAAAACATTCTAGAAGAAAAGAATCAAACTAATTGTCATTCCGAACTTGTTTCGGAATCCCACATATTTTTAAAAGCAGGATGAGAAGCTGAATCAAGTTCAGCTTGACAATAAAATTGTTCAATTTTTCTTACTAAAAAAAACTTCTTTTCTCTTTTATCTTGAAAAAAAATGAAAAAAATATTAGTTGCAAACCGTGGTGAAATTGCACTACGTGTTATGAAAACAGCAAAGAAAATGGGAATTAAAACCGTTGCTGTTTATTCGGTTGCAGACCGCCAATCTCCTCACGTAAAATTTGCCGATGAAGCAGTTTGTATCGGTGAGGCACCATCTAATCAATCGTATTTATTAGGTGATAAAATTATTGAAGTATGTAAAGAATTAGGTGTTGATGGGATTCACCCAGGATACGGATTCTTATCAGAAAATTCAACGTTTGCAGAATTAGCAGAGAAAAACAATATTACTTTTATCGGTCCAAAATCGCATGCTATGCGCGTTATGGGAGATAAATTAGCGGCGAAAGATACCGTAAAAGCGTATGATATTCCTATGGTTCCTGGTTTAGACCACGCCATTACAGATATCGAAGAAGCTAAAAAAGTAGCGAAAGAAGTTGGATTCCCAATTTTAATTAAAGCATCTGCCGGTGGTGGTGGAAAAGGAATGCGCGTGGTTGAGAAAGAAGAAGATTTCGAATCTCAAATGCAACGTGCTATTTCTGAAGCGACTTCAGCTTTCGGAGACGGATCTGTTTTCATTGAAAAATTCGTAGCATCTCCACGTCACATCGAAATTCAGGTGATGGCAGATACACACGGAAATGTAGTGTATTTATTCGAACGTGAATGTTCAGTTCAACGTCGTCACCAAAAAGTAGTAGAAGAAGCGCCTTCTGCTGTTTTAACTCCAGAAATTCGTAAAGCAATGGGTGAAGCTGCTGTAAAAGTGGCAAAATCTTGTGATTATGTTGGTGCAGGAACGGTTGAATTTTTATTAGATGAAAACAAAAATTTCTATTTCTTAGAAATGAATACGCGTTTACAAGTAGAGCACCCTGTTACAGAATTAATTACAGGAATCGACTTGGTTGAAATGCAAATTCGCGTAGCTCGTGGCGAAGTATTACCTATCAAACAGGAAGATTTGCAAATTAAAGGACACGCGTTGGAATTACGTGTGTATGCTGAAGACCCTTTGAACGATTTCTTGCCATCGGTTGGAAATTTAGAAACCTATATTTTGCCGGAAGGCGAAGGTATTCGTGTAGATAATGGTTTTGAGCAGGGAATGGATGTGCCGATTTATTACGACCCAATGTTATCAAAATTGATTACGTATGGTAAAGATCGTAACGAGGCGATTCAATTGATGTTAAAAGCCATTCAAGAATACAAAGTAGAAGGTGTAAGTACTACGTTACCTTTCGGAACTTTTGTTTTTGAACACGATGCCTTTGTTTCTGGAAATTTCGATACAAATTTTGTTAAGAAATTCTATAGCGCAGATATCATCAAAGAAAACCAAGCAAAAGAAGCAGAAGTAGCTGCTTTAGTAGCTTTGAAACAATATTTTGCAGATCAAAAAGTTTTACGCGTACCAACAAAGTTATAAATGGATTTCCCACAGATAAATTAAAAAAGTAGGATGCGTAGCTGAATCAAGTTCAGCTTGACAACGGTTGTCATTCCGAACTTGTTTCGGAATCTCATCAAATAAGTTTTAAATACTGATATTATTTTACAAAGTAATCTGTGCATCTGTGGAAAAAAAGAATAAAAACTATGAATACAAAATTCGATATTTTAAATAAAAAATTAGCCGAAGCTAAATTAGGTGGTGGTGAAAAACGTATTGCATCGCAACACGCTAAAAAGAAATTAACGGCTCGTGAGCGTATTGAATACTTCTTTGACGAAGGTTCTTTCGAAGAAATCGGAGCTTTTGTAACGCACCGTACCAAAGATTTTGGTTTAGATAAAGAACATTATTTAGGTGATGGTGTAATTACAGGTTACGGAACAGTAAACAGACGTTTAGTGTATGCTTTCGCTCAAGATTTTACGGTTTTCGGTGGAGCTTTATCTGAAACGCATGCGGAGAAAATCTGTAAAGTAATGGATATGGCATTAAAAGTAGGTGCGCCAATGATCGGATTAAACGATTCGGGTGGAGCTCGTATTCAAGAAGGCGTTCGTTCGTTGGGTGGATATGCAGATATCTTCTTCCGTAACGTTCAGGCATCGGGAGTTATTCCTCAAATTTCAGCTATTATGGGGCCTTGTGCCGGTGGAGCGGTTTATTCGCCTGCTATGACCGATTTTACCATGATGGTTGAAGGATCGTCTTATATGTTTGTTACTGGTCCAAACGTGGTGAAAACGGTTACCAACGAAACCGTTTCTGCTGAAGAATTAGGTGGAGCATCAACGCATTCAACTAAATCTGGAGTGGCTCATACCACTTCTGCAAATGATGTAGAGTGTTTAGAAGATGTAAAACGTTTATTAAGTTATATTCCTCAAAACAACCAAGAAGTTGTGGAAGATTTACCTTATGAATTAGGTGACGAGTTACGTGAGCAATTGAATACGATTGTTCCGGATAACGCGAACAAACCTTACGATATGCACGATGT
The DNA here is from genome assembly GCA_040391585.1 of Paenimyroides ummariense. Lineage (GTDB taxonomy): Bacteria > Bacteroidota > Bacteroidia > Flavobacteriales > Flavobacteriaceae > Flavobacterium > Flavobacterium ummariense_A. Next base: position 9,441 of record JBEBXO010000074.1, read on the forward strand.
AATCAACAACGTGATTGATGAAGATTCTTTCTATGAAATTCATAAAAACTACGCAGAAAACATCATTGTTGGATTTGCACGTATCGGAGGAAAATCAGTAGGTATTGTAGCAAACAACCCAATGTTTTTAGCAGGATGTTTAGATGTGAATTCATCAATCAAATCAGCTCGATTTGTACGTTTCTGTGATGCATTCAATATTCCATTATTAGTATTGGTAGATGTACCAGGTTTCTTACCAGGAACAGATCAAGAATGGAACGGAATTATTGTACACGGAGCGAAATTATTATACGCTTTATCTGAAGCAACCGTGCCAAAAGTTACGGTTATTACACGTAAAGCTTATGGTGGAGCTTATGACGTAATGAACTCAAAACACATCGGTGCTGATATGAACTTTGCTTGGCCAGGAGCAGAAATTGCCGTTATGGGAGCAAAAGGAGCATCAGAAATTATCTTTAAACGTGAGATTGCCGAAGCAGCTGATCCTGCAGCGAAATTAGCAGAAAAAGAAGCAGAATATGCAGAGAAATTTGCTAATCCATATCGTGCAGCGCAACGTGGATTTATTGACGAAGTAATCTTCCCACAAGATACTCGTCGTAAATTAATCAAAGCATTCAAAATGTTAGAAAATAAAGAAGTAGCTACACCAAATAGAAAGCACGGAAATATTCCGTTGTAGACTTTTACAAGTTATTTTGTCATTCCGAACTTGATTCGGAATCTCACAAAATAACTAAAATATGTGAAACTGAAATAAATTCAGCTTGACAAAATAGTAAACCGTTCCACGGTCACTGAGCGAAGTCGAAGTGAAGGGAACGGTTTTTTGTTTTCCCACAGATGCACAGATATAAATTGACCTATCGTTTGTCATTCAGGGCTTGACCCGGAATCTCACAAATATTTAAATATAAAATGGAAAGCTGACTCGAGCCTGCGAACTGAACGAAGTAAAACAAGTTCAGCTTGACAGATCGTTCATCGATCACTGAACTAGAACTTTTATCAAGGCATTATATATTGACCAAATTTTATCAACCATAAATAAAACCCTAAAACACCACCAACGCAACCCGCAAGAATAAAGGTTACTAAGAGTCTCTTCGGTATAAGTTTTAAAATAATAAGTAAAACTATTATTCCTACAAGTCCGGTAATCACTTCAATTGTCCAGATGTTTAAATTTAAGTATAAAGCCAGTTTTGTTTCGTCACCTTTAAGTGATATTCTTCCTTTTAGAAGATAACTAAAAACAGACATACACATATTTGCAGTTTGCCTCAACCAGAACAACGACATAAAAATTACTACCCAACCAGATACAGAAACGCTATTTACTTTAATGTATTTTTTTCTATTAATAAGTAATAAAATCACTCCTAACGTTCCTGTTAACATCGTTTGTAAAGGACCACCTAATGTTATAAAAAAAGTGTTTTTATGATGCTTTTCTATCAAAGCGTAGTATTCTTCTTTTTCTGTAAACGGTAATTTATTTTTAATTTCAAACGAATATTTATGGAATATATCATTAAAATATTCAGACAAATCATCATTCCAATACGATGCACTCCTATAATTTATACTTGCATCATACCCTAATAATTTTGCTGCTGAATAATGACCAAGCTCATGAGAAACCGTACCAATAACTGTCATTACTATAAAAGTTAGCATTAAGTAAACAAATGCTTTTAAGTTGATTTTGAATATGTTCATTTGAATGTTTTTATAGTACTTACAAACTATTTCAAGCTATTCTTTAAATATAATAAAAAAAGTATAAAGGTGTAAAAAGTCTTATACTAACGTGAGTATCATACGCATGAAAGTAAACAATTTTCATGGAGCAATAGAAGATCAAGTCCGAGGAATGCAAGATTAAGTCTGAGAAATGCAAGATCAAGTACGAGGAATGGAAGATTAAGTCAGAGGAATACACAATAAGGCAAAAGAAATACAAAATCATCCTTGAGGAATACAATCTTATGACAAATAGGCAGAAGTTTATGCCAAATAAATCATTTATAAATAGAAAATAAACTACAAAAGACTGTTTTTAAGCAACGGAACGATAATTGATTCTAAATATCAAACAAAGAAATATATACTAAAATGACAATAGAAAACAATCACGCAGTAACGGTTAGCTATAAATTACAAACTGTTGAAGCAAACGGAGAAAAAGTATTTGTAGAAGAAACAACTGCAGAAAATCCATTAACTTATTTACATGGTGTAGGAATGATGATTCCTAAATTTGAAGAAGAATTAAGTGGAATGCAAGCAGGTGATAAAAAGTCGTTCACAATTACACCAGATCAAGGCTACGGAGCAATTGATCCTAATGCTATTGCACAATTGCCATTAGATATGTTCAGTGAGTCGGGTTTACCACCAGTTGGTGCTATGTTGCCTTTAACAGACGATCAAGGAAATCAATTTCGTGCAGTAGTTGTTGAGGTAAACGATAACGCTGTAGTTGCCGATTTAAACCATCCAATGGCTGGTAAAACATTAGAATTTGATGTTGAAGTGGTAAGTACACGCCCAGCAACCGAAGAAGAATTATCTCACGGTCACGCACACGGAGCAGACGGTACAGAAACTCATTAATTTATAAATAAGGCTGCATTAAATCTTAACCTGTCATTCTGAACGAAATGGAATAAGTGGAGAGTCTTTCAATTATAAGGACAGATTCTTCTTTCGTCGGAATTACAAGTGAAATTTTCAATGCAGCTTTATTTATTACGCTCTCTATGACAAACAACA
>JBEBXO010000075.1:0-12048 GCA_040391585.1 Paenimyroides ummariense
ACAAGTGAAATTTTCAATGCAGCTTTATTTATTACGCTCTCTATGACAAACAACAATCCTTTACACGGAATGACGCTTCAAAAAATACTCGAAGAAATGTTTGAATTTTTTGAAGGTTGGGAACCAATGGCTAAAGAAATTCCTATTAATTGTTTTAAAAAAGATCCAAGCATAAAATCATCGCTCACTTTTTTACGGAAAACACCATGGGCGCGTGAAAAAGTTGAACAATTATACCTTAAGATTTATCCGCATTTAAAGAAAAACAAGCAGTAATAGTACTTAAACCACCTTAATTAAACTCCCTTCTTCATCGGTTTTTGTGATTTGCAAAGCAACGGGAATGCGCTCTTTAAGTTCCTCTACATGCGAAATAATCCCAACAATACGGTTTTCTTTATGCAGATTATCAAGTGTTTCAAACACAATATTAACCGATTCTGCGTCTTGCGTTCCAAATCCTTCATCAATAAAGAAAAAGTTTTTGCTTGCCACGGTATTGGTTTGCACGCTTTCTGCCAATGCCAACGCCAAACTCAATGAAACCTGAAACGATTGTCCGCCCGAAAGGGTTTTAACACTACGAGTTCTACCTTCGTTTAAATAATCAATCACTTCAAAATCGTTTGCATCGTTTACTTGTAAGCTCAATTGGTTGCGCGTCATTTTACGAAAACGTACATTGGCATTTTCACACAATTGTTTCAAGTAAATAGCCGATACGTATTGCACAAACCCCGATGCTTTAAACAAATTACCCATTGTTTTTAGGTTTTCCGCACGTTTTTTATGTTGTTCGAGAACAGTTAAAAGTTCTTTTTTCTCACTGAAAACTTTTGTTAAACGATTAATTTCAGTTTTTGTTTTAGTAACATTTTCTGTTGCTAATTTTAGTTCCGTTTCGGCAGTTTCAAAATCGTTTTGCAGTTGCAGGTATTCATTTTCGTTAAAAAATGCGCCTTGTAATTTTGTTTCTAATTCTTGAATTTGGTTGTGCAGCGTTTTATAGGCAACCGTAAAATCTTCAATTTCTTTTCTAACAGTTTCTACATCTAATTTTAAATCAATAATTTCGGTAACCTTTTCCTTGTTTTCTATTTTTTGATCGATGAGGTTTTGGCTGAAAGAATCATTCATTTCCTCTAGATTTTTTTGCAGATCCAACAGTTGTTTTTCAATTGATGTAATTGAAACTTCCTGAACCTGAATTTGAGTGTTGCATTTGTTAAACTGCTGATTGTATAAATTAAAATCAGTTTCAGTTTTTTGGTTGAATGCTTTTAAATCAGCTAATTTTTGGTTGATTTCTGTTACAGAAAAAGCTTTAAAATCGTCATAATTCAATATTTTTAAATTGTTTAAATGCTGATTGATGTGCGCTTGCTTTTCTGCCTCGTCTAACTTGAATTTTTCTAATGCTTTTTTGTATTTATCTGCTGTTTCCTGCTGATTTTCTAAATTTGATCTTTGTTCAGAAATGAATTTGTTTTTACTTTCGATTTGTTTTGTTAAATCAAACGATGCTTGTTTTTTCTCTTGAAAATCATCAAAATTATCTGCATTAAAATCGGTCCAAATAAAAGTGATGTTATGCTGAACAGTTTGCGTTTTTAAATTTTCTAAATGCCTATTTTCACTAGAAAATTGATCGTTTAACAAGGTTAATTTCTGAATCTTTTGTCGAATTTTATTAGTAAAATCAACAGCATTATTCTGTTTTTCTTCGACTAAATTTATTTCCTTTTGAATTTCGTTTAAATGTGTGGCAACATCTTCTAACATCAAAATTTCGGGGTGATCTAACGATCCACAAAGCGGACAAGCCTCGCCATTATGCAAGTTGTGGGCAAAATGTGCCAATTCTTGCTGAACTTGAAACGATTGTAGTTTTGAAGTTAATTCCTTTTTTTGGTGCCAAAAAGTATCTTGTACAGCTTTTACATCTTCTTCAAAAGTTGAAATATCGATTTTATCATTGATTAATTCGTTTTTAATAAACTGAATTTCATTATTTAACTGCTTACTTTTTTCCTCTTGCAAATTCAGCTCTTTTACTAAATAGTGTTTTTTAGTAAACCAATCGCCCACATTAAGCAACACGTTTGTTTCAATCTGTTTTTTAGTGAGAATATCAGTTTCTTTTTCGGTTTCTTTAATGTTTTGAACTAATTGTTCAACGATTTGTTCAATTTCATCAACCTTAATTTTACCATTTTCGGTTCGGTTTTTTAATTCTACTACATCAAAAGTAAACTGACAAATTTTTGCAATAGAATCTAAATCTATTTCCTGTAAACGTGTGTTGGGTAAGTTGTTATAAGGTGTTTTTATTTCGTTAATGGCTGTTTCAATAATTGCTAATTCGGTTTTAGATTTTTGTAAAAGAGATTGGTTTTTTGTAAGTTCAACTGTTTTATGTCCAATTTCCTTTTCACACTTATTAATATCCGATAAAAGCTGATTGAACGTTTTGTAAACACGCTCGTAAACTTCTAATTCCGACTTTTTTTGATCGATTATTGGTTTTTGATTATTGAATTCTACCAATAGATTTTGTTTGTTTTGTAATGATTCAAAATCGTTTTTTAAACTTTTTAAAAGCTGTAATCGATCTGAAATTATTTTAAAACCAATTTGTTTTTCGGTAGCAATTTCTGTTTCTTCTAAAAGTTTTTTATTTAAAAGGTTTATTCCTTCTTCGGAAACTTCATCGTAACCCGATAATTTTCCTTCAAGTTGATTTAATTCGGTTAAATTTTTACTGTTTAATGATGAAACTTTATCAAACAAATCATATTTATGTAGTTTAAAAATTTCTTTCATCATTTGGGTTCTATCTTTCGCTCCCAATTCAATGAACTCTTTAAACTTACCTTGCGGAATAATTATGGTTCGTTTGAAATTATCATAACTTAACCCGATAATTTCTTGTGCACTACTGTGATTCAATGGAATCCAATCATTATTAACCTTTTCGTAAAAAACTACGGTTGGCGATTTAATATCATCAAATCTTTTAGAATTACGTTTAAATTCTCGGGTTACCCTGAAAATTTTATCTTCATAATTATAAAAATCGAACGCAATAAAAGCAATATCCGATTTTAAATTCATCATGTTATAAGCACGTTTATCTTGCTTGTTTAAACGTTCGGTTTCACCATATAACGCAAAAGTAATAGCTTCTAAAATTGATGATTTTCCTGAACCAACCGAACCAAATATACCAAACAAACCTGCATTTATAAGGTTTTCAAAATCAATGGTCTGCCTTTTTTGGTACGAATACAAACCTTCTATGGTGAGTTTAATTGGTATCATGAGTTAGTTAATTTTGGTTCAATAAATTGAGTTTTTTTAATATAATGCTTTTTTTTGTCATTCCGACGGAGGAGGAACCTTTAGTTGTTTGTTTTTCTATACTACTTGCTAAATTAATATCAGAATAGCGTTCATAGAATACTAGATTAAAGCATTTATATTTCTTGGTAAAAGAATAATTCAAAGATTCTTCATTCCGTTTTACTGCATTCAGAATGACAAAAAAATGAAGTTATTCGTTCAATATTTCATTAAACAAATCCATTAGTTCATTGTTAGGTTCTTGTTGTGCATTTTTTGATTTAAAATAATCTTTAAACAACTCTTTAATATTTTGATTCAGGTTTATTTCTTTTGCTGAAATTTCATTTACAACAGTATTTTTTACTTTCGGAATTAAATGTACAATACCAGAATGTGCCTGAAAAATAGCTTTACGCTCATTGGTGGTTAAAAAAGTATCGGTTTCCATGGTTAATTCTACCAACGTATTAGGGTTTTCTACTAGCCAAGTTACTGCATCATTAACCAATTGAAACGTTTTACGAACCAATTTTTTTCCTTGTGTTAATTGTATTTTAGTAAAGTTTACCGCTTGGTTTGGTTGCGCATTTATGATGGATACATATTTGGTTTGACCGGCTTCGCTAAAACTGTAACATAAAGGCGATGACGAATAAACTACGGGTTTTTCAGTGGTTCCAATGTTATTAAACGCGTGCAAATGTCCCAACGCCGTATATTGAATTTGTGGCGGGATACAATCTGAATAAACCATATCTGCATTGCCAATTTTAATAGGTTTTTCGCCATCGGGTTCTTCTAAATGTAAAGCACCACGTTTGTTCATGTACAAATGCGATACCAACAAATTTACGCCTTTATCGTTGCAAAATTCATTTGCAATTTTTGTCCATTGATCTTTTAAAACGGTGTTTAACTGTTCTTCTTTATCTTCGCCAAAATACTGTTTTAAACGAATTTCGTTTGCATAAGCTGTATGAATGATTCGGATTGGGAAATCAATATCTTTTATATTTATTTCGATAAAACTTTCAGCAGATTTTTCAATTTTAAAATGATCTAATCCAAACAGTTGTACTTTTTCGTTTGGATTGCCAATTAAAATAATTCCGCATTCACGTGCCAAGGGATCGGGCGCATTGATTCGGTCGGGCGAATCGTGGTTTCCGGCAATGGCAATTACAGGTCGTTTTGCGTTGTTTGTAAGCCGTTTTAAAGTTTTGTAGAATAAATCAACTGCTTCAACCGCCGGATTGAAAGTATCAAACAAATCACCCGCAATAACAACCATATCCACATTTTCGCGATTGGCAATTTCCACGATTTCGTTCATTACATTGATCTGTTCTTCAAATCTTGAAAAACCATCTAAACGCTTTCCTAAATGCCAATCGGCTGTGTGCAGAATTTTCATTTTTCTTCTAAACCTTGATTTCTTTGTTGATTAAATTTTTGTTGTATTTGTTTCAACTTTTCTTTCCTAACAACTTCGGAATTGTTGATTTTCTGCTTTTTCTGATCGACCTTTTTCTTATGCGCCAAGCGGTTTGTTTCGTTTCTTCTACCCATATCAAATATACAATTAAGTTATGACATTAATTGTCGTTTAAAAATTCGCCCGAAACATAAAACCAACGATCATTCATTTTTTGAAAAACCGATAATTCGTGATGAATTTGTTCATTTCCGTCTTCGTCGATAAAAAAAGCTTTAAATTCTACCTGATTTATTGTTGGCAGGTTTACTATTTCTAATTTAATCCATTTATTTACTTCGCCCCATTCTTGAAGTTCTTCTTTAGTATGATATTTTCGTTTTGCTGGTAAAGTAGTAGCCATTAAGTATTCACCGTTTGGTATGGCAAAAGCCGAATAACGTGAACGCATTAATGTTTCGGCAGTTGGCGCGTATTTTTCATTAGTATGATAAGGTTTACAACAATCTGTATAAAGTTTGTTCGAACAGCACGGACAATTCATGGTATAATGTTTTTTCAAAAATACATATAAAAAAAGAGGCTTAACTGCCTCTTATCTTCTTTTTTTGTGTTGATTATTCTTCTGCTTGTTGTAAAGCCTCTTCACTTGCATATTTCATAATTAACCCTTGCATTGTCATATTAACTTCATCGCTTAAAGCACCTGCTTTTTGTTCAAAAGAGGTTTTGTCTTTAGGTTCAATTACATCTAATTCTTTAGTGTCTGCAAATTTTTTATTAACTGCTTTTAAGTCGGTAGCATTGTAACTTTCATCAACCAATTTAGAGAAATCTGTTACAAAACCACTTACCAATGCATCAAATTCTTTATTAAAATCATCTACTTTAGCAGTATCAATCATTGGTAAAATTTGTTGCTTTACGCCATCAATATTTACTTTCATTCCCATGTTATCAACGAAAGTTTTAGCATCTTGTGTTTGAGCGAAACCTGTGTGCATTGCAAAGCACATGATTGCGCCGTAAATTAACTTTTTCATAATTTTTTATTTAAAACAGACAACTAATGTACAATAATTTTTGTTTAAATGGTTGATGCTTAACATTTATACAACAAAAAAATCGAGGTTCAAAAAACCTCGATTTTGTATTACTGCATGTATTTCATTAATAATCCTTGCAATTCCATTCCCCATTCCTGACCAGCTTGCATTTGATCGGTAACAATTTTTGGAGTTACTTCTTGAATTTTTTTACCTACAGGTGAGTTGTAAAACTCGATCATCTTTTTAATGTCTTCATGCGTGTAATGCTTCATCATTACAGTTGCCATTTTTTCATATAAAGAAGGTAGGGTAGCATCAAATTCTTTTCTAAAATCAGCTTGCTTATCTTGAGGTAATTGTTGCATAATTGGTTCAATAACAGCCGTTACTTGAGCAGCTGATCCTGATAATTTAATGTAATTAACAACATCTTTTTTAAAATCTGCCGATTGTGCCGATGCAAACTGTACCGATAACAATAAAGTTGCAGCTATAAATAATTTTTTCATGGTTTGTATTATATATTAAAGTTAATTCCTTGTGCTAGTGGTAACTCTGTACCGTAATTAATGGTGTTTGTTTGTCTGCGCATATATACTTTCCAAGCATCAGACCCTGATTCGCGTCCGCCGCCTGTTTCTTTTTCACCACCAAAAGCTCCGCCAATTTCTGCGCCCGATGTTCCGATGTTTACGTTTGCAATACCACAATCTGATCCTGCTTGTGACAAGAATAATTCAGCTTCGCGTAAATTATTTGTAAAGATAGAAGATGATAAACCTTGTGGTACTCCATTTTGCATATCTATAGCTTCTTCAATTGTGCTGTATTTCATCACATATAAAATTGGAGCAAAGGTTTCTTCCTGAACAATTTCAAAATCGTTTTTCGCTTCAATGATACAAGGTTTTACGTAGCATCCGCTTTCGTAACCTGTGCCTGATAAAACACCACCTTCAACTACAATCTTACCACCTTCGGCTTTTGCCTTTTCAATTGCTTTTAAATAATCTTCAACAGCTTTTGTATCGATAAGTGGACCAACGTGATTTGATGCATCTAAAGGATCGCCAATTTTTAATTGGCCGTATGCATTTTTCAATGTTTGTAATGTTTTATCGTACACACTTTCATGAACAATTAATCTACGAGTAGATGTACAACGCTGACCTGCTGTTCCTACAGCCCCGAAAACTGCACCAACTAATACCATATTTAAATCGGAATGTTCTGATACAATAATGGCATTGTTTCCGCCTAATTCTAAAATAGTTTTACCAAAACGTTCTGCAACTGTTTTTGATACGTGACGACCAATACGTGTTGATCCGGTGAAAGAAACCAATGGTATGCGTTTGTCGTTATTCATTAAATCGCCCGAAGCATTTCCTGTAACCAAACAGCTAACACCTTCTGGAACATTGTTTTTTGCGAATACTTTTGAAATGATATTTTGGCATGCAATAGCACATAACGGCGTTTTTGAACTTGGTTTCCAAACACAAACATCACCACAAACCCATGCTAATGCAGCATTCCACGACCATACAGCAACCGGGAAGTTAAATGCAGAAATAATTCCTACAATTCCAATTGGATGGTATTGTTCGTACATGCGGTGCATTGGTCTTTCAGAATGCATGGTTAAACCGTATAACTGGCGAGATAAACCTACTGCAAAGTCACAGATATCAATCATTTCCTGAACTTCACCTAAGCCTTCTTGTAAGCTTTTACCCATTTCGTACGAAACCAATTTACCTAAAGCATCTTTGTTTGCACGTAAGGCATCACCAACTTGACGAACAATTTCGCCACGTTTTGGTGCCGGAACCAAACGCCATTCTTTAAAAGCCTTTTCGGCAGTAGTTAATACTTTTTCGTAATCACTGTTTGATGATGTTTGAACCGTACCTATTAATGAACCGTTTACAGGTGTGTATGATGAAATTTCTGAACCGTTTGCAAACCATTGTGTTCCTGTTGAAGAACCAAGGTTTGTATTTTTTAAGCCTAATTGCGATAAAATTGTTTCCATTGTTTTTTATGATGTATAAACTCGTTTTTCAGTTTGTAAGATACTAAATTTCTATGAACTACCCAATAAATCGATTGTCTGCTTCCATAACCGTTCCGCAGTTTTTGCAGGTGCGTAAATCTTCCGAAGAATAGAAATGTTTAAAATGTGGCAGGAAATCGGTTTCGATATTTTCTAACGGAAAATACACTTCGTACAATTTTTCGTTACAAGTATCACAAAACCAAAGCAAACCGTCTTTAGCATCTGCTTTTGCGCGTTTCATTTCTACAACCAAGCCAACCGATCCTTCGGTTCTAATTGGCGAATGCGGTGTTTTAGCAGGAAGTAAAAATACATCGCCTGCATTCAATTGCATAACCTCTTTACCATTTTGGGTTTGAACTGCTACTGAAATACTTCCTTCTAACTGATAAAAAAATTCATCGGTTTCGTTATAATGATAATCTTTACGAGCATTTGGTCCGCCTACAACCATTACAATAAAATCGCCCGATTCTGTATAAATGTTCTTGTTGCCAACAGGTGGTTTTAGCAGCCCTCTGTTTTCATCAATCCAATTTTTTAAATTAAAAGGTTTCTTCATTTCCATAATTATTTCGCGCTTAACCACGATTGCGGGTTGTTGTAATCACTGTTTTTGGTAATAAGGAATTTTAATACAGCTGCCCCTTCAAAATTGGTTCCAACGGTTCCTATTTTTTGTTTGGTTGATACTTTTTGTCCTTTTGATACACTTACCGATGCTAAATTTTGGTACACCGAAATGTATTCTCCGTGACGTATAAATACTGTTTTAGAATTTCCTATTACTTGAATCTGTGAAACTTCGCCTTCAAAAACACTTCGAACAGCAGCTCCTTTTTCGGTACTAATTTCAATACCGTGGTTTTCGTATTCAATATCGTATTCAGGATGTTTTACCGTTCCGTAACGCGATGAAATATAACCTTTTTCTACCGGCCAAGGCAAACGTCCGCGGTTATTGCTAAAACTTGTTGCTAAAGCTTTTTCTTCAGGTGTCATATCAAACTTACCTGCTGTACTAGCTTTAGTAACTGTTGTTTTTGTTGATGTTTTAGTGCCCGATTTTGCGTTTCTTGCTTCTTCTTCACGTTTTTTACGAGCTTCTTCCTCACGGCGTTTACGGTTTTCTTCTTCAATTATCTTTTTAATGATTGCTTTGATCTGTTGGTCGATCTTTTTGGTTTCCTGCTGTTTGGTTTTAATTTGCGAACTGAATTTTTTGCTGTCTTTTTTAACAAGCGTCATTAATTCGTTTTGTTTGCCGCGCTCAACCTCTAATTCTTTACGTTGGCTTTGCTGTTCGTTTTCAACCTTTTGCTGTTTGTTTTTCTGTGCTTCCATGTGAGCAGAAATTCTTTCTAATTCTTCGAACTTTGCACGTATTTCATCACCTTGCGATTTACGGTATTTCGCATATTGTTTAATATACTGCATACGTTTGTAAGCCTGTAAAAAGTTGTTGCTAGACAAGACAAACATGATGCGGTTTTGTTCTGATCGAGATTTGTACGATTTTACAATGGTTTTTGCATAATCGTCTTTTAAAACAGCTAACTCTCTTCTTAATTTATTTGATGCCAGTGTGTTAACGTAAATATCGTTGGCTAGTGTGCGTATTTGCTTTTGCGAATTGTTTATTAATTCGGTTTGAAGTTTTATTTTTCTGTTTTGCTCGTTTAATTCTGCCAAAATATTACGCTCCTGTTTTTTATTGGTGGTAAGCAGGGTTTGATATTCTTTAATTTCTTTTAATATTTGGGCTTTACGTTCTTCTAATTTACGTTGTTGTGCTTCGTAATCTTGCTGTGCGAAGGTGGAAACGGAAAATAATAATAGTATAACTGATAAAATGCGGCGCATTACATTGAATTTTGTTCAAAAATAACTAAATTTTAATTGCTTTGGAATTACTTGGGATTTTATATTTAAAATCAACCGATTGGTTTACCGAAACTTTCTTATAATCTATGCTTATTTGTACATCGTCTTTTTGCATGGCATGTATTTTAATTTCTTTTGGCAGGTAGATATTTTCGCTTGATTGATATGATGGATACTGAATTAAAAGCTTATCGGCACTTTTGTCTTGAGTAACTTCGGTAGAAGCAATCTGGTTTTTAGATCCTAAAACCAAACGCATTAAAAACTGGTTCAGTTTTAACTCTAATTCGTTATTCTTTGTTTTTTGATAATCGTTGGTATTCAAATCATAAAAAGCTTTACCTAACAATAAATTCTCTACGTTTTCATAGGTAACATCTGTACCCAAAAAATCTTTTATAAATTTATAATCGCCGTCGTAATGTGTGCCGTTTAAAATTTCGTAATAACTGGCGCGTTCAGGAGTTAAATAAACCTTTGCGCCTGTAATTCCAAACACTTTTACAGCTATTAAAATCTGTTTGTTCTTTTCTATTCTTATATCAGCTCTTGGCGACTGTTCTATATTTTTGTCTTTATAATCCACATCGGCAGTAATGCTCAACGTATTAAAATCGTTAAACAGCGCATAATGATTTGCAGCAATTTCGGTAACAGCTTTTTTATTTGCTTTTTTTGATGTGTTTTCAGGTGCAGCAGTTACAATAGGTGTTTCTGTAGCATTTTCGGATTGATTTTCTGTCGCAGGTGTATTTTTCTTTGACGATTTACACGAAACTGCCAACAAGACAATACTTAATATGGTGATAATTTGTTTCATTTGTGAAATTTAAACGATAAAGAAACAAAAAAATCCGTGAAAACGGATTTTTTTAAGATTATTCTAACACACTGTAATCGCCAATGCTTATGTTGGTAAATTTACCGTTAAACTGGGCGTGATTTCCTATCATGGCATTATCAAGATCTGCATTTTTTACCGTAGAGTTGGTTTGTATCAAACTGTTTTTTATGGTAGCGTTTTCTACTTTTGAATTGTTTCCTAAAGATACATTCGGACCAACAGTTGCGTTTTTCAAAACTACGTTTTCGCCAATGTAACACGGTGGAATAATAGTTGAATTTTCTATAACTGCCGAATTAGAAACCATATTTTCACCGTCGTTATGTAAAAAGTTTAACATACGGTTGTTGGTGTCAACGGTTACATTTTTATTTCCGCAATCCATCCATTCATCAACTTTTCCAGGAACAAAACGCAATCCTTTTTGCTTCATGTTTTCTAAAGCATCGGTTAACTGATATTCACCACCTTTTTCAATGTTGTTGTCAATTAAATATTCTAATTCGCTTCGTAAATTTTCAGCCGATTTAAAGAAGTAGATTCCAATAATTGCAAGATCAGAAACGAATTCTGATGGTTTTTCAACAAAATCTACAATCTCGTTTTTATCGTTCAACTGAACAACTCCGAAAGCCGATGGATCATCAACCGCTTTTACCCAAATAACAGAATCGGCAGACGCATCTAACGAAAAATCTGCACGGAACAACGTATCGGCATAAGCCACCACTATTGGTCCTTGCATAGATTCTTTGGCGCACAAAATAGCGTGAGCTGTTCCCAATGCTTCGTTTTGATAATAGATAGTTCCTTTTGATCCTAATTTTTCTGCAATAGCCACTAAATCTTTTTCCACATCTTTTCCAAAGCTTTCGTGAATGATAAACGCAATTTCGTCAATAGGTTGATTAATTACTTTGGCAATATCTTCTACTAAACGGTGAACAATTGGCTTGCCTGCAATAGGAATTAATGGTTTTGGAGTTGTTAATGTATGTGGGCGCAAGCGTGAACCACGACCTGCCATTGGTACGATTATTTTCATTTTATTCTTTAATTTTTAATTTCCTGCAAGGTCTAACAGACCTTGTAGGTATATAATTTCTTAAACAATCCTACAAGATTTTAAAAACCTCGCAGGATAAGTGTTTTATTTTACACCGGTACTTCCAAATCCGCCTGTACCGCGTTCTGTTGTTGATAATTCTTCTACTTCTACCCATTCTGCACGTTCGTGCTTTGCAATTACCATTTGGGCAATGCGTTCGCCGTTTTCTACCACAAAGGTTTCTTTTGATAAATTGGCTAAAATAACACCTACTTCTCCACGGTAATCAGCATCAATTGTTCCTGGTGAATTTAAACAGGTAATTCCTTTTTTTAATGCCAAACCACTACGCGGACGCACTTGTGCTTCGTAACCAATTGG